>JAVHLZ010000016.1 GCA_031081675.1 Armatimonadota bacterium | reverse complement strand
CCCCCCACCGTCCCCGAGCCTCCGGGGTGTTCCGATCCCGCCCCGGATGGGCTCTCCCCCGTTCGGACCAGATCGTCCTGATTCCAAAGCGCCACCCGCGATGCCGGCGCCGTCCGATGGGACCGGATCCGCCCCTCCCCTACCGTGGGCGGGGGGTGGTATCGGGTGTTCACGCCGCCTGTCCACCGTCAGGCCCTGCACAGCGCGCGCACTCTGGCCCGCCGGGACCTCACCCTGCACCGGGAGATCCTGCGGGACCAGCAGGAGGCCAACCGCCGTGCCGTGCAGGTGGCCCGCCGGATCCTGCAACAGGAGCGCGAGCGCACTGCTGACGCCCTGCGGACATACCAGCAGGAGCGCGAACGGGCGCGAGCCGCGGCCGCCGAATACCTGATCGTGTGGGCCCGGGCCCGGGAAGACGGCCGGAAGTTGCTGCGCTTCATCGAGCGCCATCCGGCTCTCCTGCAGCTGGTCGGCGGACACCTCCGCCGGGAGGCGGAACTGCGCCGGGCCGCCTGACACGGGTCCAGCCCTCGCCCATGCCTGCGGGCCTCGGGCAGGGACCCGATGGCTCTGTGCCGAGGGCTTCTGGCATGCTGGTCCTGTGGGCGGGCCGGCATACGTTGTCACCGTCAAGGACAGCTCCCTGGTCATCACAGCGTGCGACGGCGGCGAAGCCATCCATACCTATGACCGCTCCGGACGCCTGTTCGCCGCCTGGATCCACCAGCGTCTGTACCGTCGGGCCCTGGATAACCGCGTGGTGGAAAAGCACACCGTGATCCTCGACGGCCTGCGCACGCCGATGCGCCGGGAGCTCCCTCCCGACGAGCGGGACCGGTTCCTGGACCGGGCGGCGGAAACGGCTGCGGCGGCCCAGACAGCCCTGGCGCGGGGGGAGGCCGAGTTGTTGTGGACGGCCCGGGGACGCCCCTCGGTAGCAGACGCGCTGCGGCTGGTGGCCGCCGCGGCCGCGTTCGACGCCTCCGCCGCCCGCCGGGACGCCGCCCGCTTTCAGGCCGTGTACCGACCGGTGGGCATCCTCCCGCCCGACCAGTACCTGGCGGTGGTGGTGCAGGTGACCGAAGGGTGCCACTGGAACCGGTGCACCTTCTGCACCTTCTACCGGAGCGTGCCCTTCCACATCAAGACTCCGGACGAGCTGCGCGCCCACCTGGAGGGGGTCCGGCAGTTCTTCGGGGAGGGACTGTCCCTGCGGCGGGCCATCTTCCTGGGCGAGGCCAACGCCCTGGTCCTGCCCACCTCCGACCTGGCGGAGCGTCTCGACCTCATCCGCTCCCGTCTGTCGGACGACGGCACCCGGCCGGTGGTGTCCTTCCTGGACATCTTCACGGGGCGGAAGAAGTCTGCCGAGGACTACGGGGCGCTGCGCCAGCTCGGCCTGCGGCGGGTGTACCTGGGGGTGGAGACGGGTGACGACGATCTGCTGCGGCTGCTCAACAAACCCCAGCAGGCCCGGGACGCCCTGGATCTGGTCCGGACACTGAAGGCCGCGGGCCTGCAGGTGGGGGTGATCGTCATGGCGGGCGTGGGCGGGCGGAGGTTCGCCGACAGCCACGTGGATCGCACGCTCCAGCTGCTCAACGCCCTGCCGCTGGATGAGGGCGACCTGATCTACCTCTCGGCGTTCGTCGAGCGCCCCCACTCCGACTACGCCGCCGTCGCCCGGGCTCGCGGGCTGGAGCCCCTGACCCCCCAGCAGATGCGGGAGCAGATCCGCCGGCTGCGGGAGGGGCTACGGTTCCCCCGGCTGCGGGGCCCCAAAGTCGCCCGCTACGACATCGACGAGTTCATCTACTGAGCTTCTGCACCTCTTCCGGTCGCAGGGACCCCGGGGGAGCCGGAGCGGCGGTGTCGCGGCCGCGTCGGGCGCCCCGGCCACGCCCGGGGACGGGGGGATGGTCACCTGGCCGCCGGGGGCAAGGCCGAGCCCTCCAGTCCGGACCCGACCCCTCCCCCCCCAGACGGTCTGATGCGCCCCGGGGGAAGATTGGGTCGGTTGCATTATGTACGGTGCGCGCGCCCCGCGCATAGGATGAGCGCGGGACGCGGAGAGCGGACATGTCTGGGGCCCTGGAGAATCCCGCCGGCTCGGACCGGCGTTACCTGTCCCGGGCGGAGGTCGCCCGGTTGTTCGACGTCTCGCCCCACACCATCTACCGGTGGACGCGGGAGGGACGGCTCCCCTACGTGCTGACGCCGGGCGGCCGCCGGCGCTATCCGCGGGAGGAGGTGGAGCGCATTGCCGAGGCGTGGTTGCGCGTCCACCCGGCCCGCCGGGCGGGATGATCGCGGGCAGCCCGGACAACAGTGGAGGACAAGGAGGAAGCCATCCATGAACGGACGGGTGCGCGTCATGCTGCGGGCGGCTGCGGTGGGGTTGCTGGCGGCCGTCCTGGTGTTCGCGGGGACAACGGCGGCGGTCCGGGCCCAGGCGGATCAGCGCGCCCAGTGGCTGCGCAGCGGGCACGCCAACCGGGAGCTGGCCCGCGACGAGGCCACAGTGGAACGCCGGGGCGCGACGGCGGCGCACTGCGCCCGCTGCCACGCCGAGCAGGGCTACCTGGCCTGGCTGCCGCAGCTGGAGAAGGGCAACCCCGGCCTGATCACCAAGCCCGACGGCAGCCCGGCCGACGTGCCCTATCTGTCCATGCTGGGGTTGAACCGGTTCTCGGTGCGGCCGGTGACCTGCGCCGCGTGCCACAAGCCTGACTTCAGCATCCGCGTGACACAGACGACGCCGGTCCTGCCGTCAGGCTTCCGGGCCATCGGGGTGGGTCTGGGCGCCCAGTGCATGACCTGCCACAACACCCGCAACGGGGCCATCGCCTGGAACGCCGACGACCCCAGGCGCTGGACCGCGCCCCACACGGCGGCCCAGGCCGACGTGCTGATGGGCAAGAACGCCTTCTTCGTCCCCCCGGCGGAAGCCACCATCTCGCCCCACGCCACCTTCATCGGGGACGCCTGCGTGACGTGCCACATGCGCTTCAGCAAGGAGAGCCACACCTTCAGGGCGCCGGAGGGCATCTGCATCCGCTGCCACGGGCCCGAGGTCACCGTGGAGCGCGTGCAGGCCGGCATCAAGACGCTCCTGCACGAGGTGGAGAAGGCCATCGCCGCCCGGGTGATGGCCCGCAAGGACCAGATCGCCGTCATCCGCAACTGGGACCCCCAGACCGACCGGTACACGGACAACTTCAAGGTCAACCCGGCCCTGATCGTGTCGGTGGAGCCGGTGGAGATCCACGGGCAGCAGGGGCTGAAGTTCACCCTGCGCGACGGCGGAGCCTGGTACAGCCAGCTGGGCAGCGTGCTGGATGCCGCCGGCAAGCCGGTCTTCCCGACCAGCGATCCCATCGTGCGGGCAGGCTGGAACTACTTCTTGATCGAGGGAGACGACAGCTTCGGCGTGCACAACCCCCGCTTTGCCCGCACGGTCCTGCTGGCCACGCTGGACGCCCTGCGCTGACCGGGCAGGCGCCCTCGTTCGGAAGGCGGGCGGCCGTCCGGCCGCCCGCCTTCGTTCAGCCTGACGGAGGAATCGGCCCGCCGCCCGATGGCATCCCGGCTGACGGCGCGGTACGCTACAGGTGGAGGGGCGGGCTGCGATGCCCGAGGTGTTCTTCCGGCCGTCCATTCACCGCCTGCCGGACCTCCCCCGGTGCCCGTGGTGCGGTTCCCGCTATACCTCCCGCGCCCGCCAGCCGCGCATCTACTACTGCCACAGCTGCTTCCGCGCCTTTGAGGAGATCCCGGAGGTCCCCTACGATTTCGTCGCGGACGAGTGGTCCCCGGCCCTGGGGGCGCTGCAGCGGGAGGGGGAACTGATCCTGGTCCGGCTGGGCGCGGGGTTTTACGGGGTGTGCCTGATCTCCGTGGAAAGCCCGTTGCAGGCTCTGCTGCGCCTGCGCCGCCGGCAGTCCGCCGCCTCCACCGCGCGTTCCGCCTGACGGACAGCCACCCGCCCCCACTCCGGCGCCGGCCGGAGGCGGCCCTCGGGTGGACACCGGGGTGCGATCGGCCTCCCGCCCGATGGACGGCCGCCTCCGGCAGTTCGACCATGGAGGTGCCGGCCTGACCGGCAGACGGGAGGTGCGCCATGGCGGCAGAGCGCGAGATCCACCCCACCGACACCTGCGCCCGGTGCGGCCTGCGCCGGGCGACCCGGGAACTGGAGACCCGGGGAATCCGGGTGCGTCTGTGCGACGACTGTTACTGGGGCCGCGAACCCTCCCCGGAGGAGACCGAACCCTCCGCGTGAGTGTCCCCCGGTCCGCTGCGCGGAGACCTCCTCTCCGCGGGCACTGCTCGAGCCCAAGCCAGGCGCAAGGTTCCGCCGGCCCCGAGTCTTCCTAGCCAGAACGGACTAGCCACAATCCGCAGGCGGCCTGCTGGGGCCGGAACGCGCCCCCATCTAGTATGGGAGATGAAGACGGCCATGTCCGGGAGGCGCACGCTCCGGATCCGGGAGCCCTCCCCGCCGGCTCCCGGGAGATCTCCCACTGCGGCCGGCACTCTCTCCGCGTACGGTCGGGGCGGAGGTGAGTGCCATGCTGTCCGTCCGCGACCTGGTCCGGAGGCGGCAGGAGTGTCCGGTCTGCCCGGTGGCCGCCCTGAGCTTCACCCTGGGCCTGACCGGCCTGCGGCTGTGCTGGCTGCCAGGGGTCAACTGCGTGCTGGGGGCCGCGGCCCTGCTGCTGGGAATCACGGGTCTTGTGATGATCGCCCGCAGTCGGGGCACCCTGGCGGGGGTGGAAGAGGCGATCTCCGGCGTGGTCCTGGGGGCCGTGGTCGTGGGGCTGTCGGTCTTCTTCATCTCGGCCCTGGTCGCCAGCTGGCGGTAGGAGCTGACCCGGGATGGCGCTGACCCGACGTCAGTTCCTGCACCTGGCGGCGGCCAGCGCCGTGGGGGTGACCGTGCTGTCTCCGACGCGCCCGGCCACCGCCCGGCGGCGGGCCGCGCCCGCCGTCGGCGTCCTGGTGGACGTGGCCCGGTGCGTGGGGTGCCGGTCCTGCGAGATGGCGTGCAAGCGCTACCACGGATTCCCCGAGCGGGAGTCGTCTGACCTGGGCCCCACCGCCTGGACCTACATCCGGGTCCGCCCCCTGCGGCAGCCGCGCAGCCACCTGAACCTGGGCGATGCGGGAGCCGACCGGCGCACCTATAAGGTACAGTGCATGCACTGCCTGGAACCGGCGTGCGCCTCGGCCTGTCCCGTGGCCGCCCTGCGCAAGACGCCCGAGGGGCCGGTGGTCTACGACGCCAGCCGCTGCCTGGGATGCCGGTACTGCATGCTGGCCTGTCCCTTTCAGGTGCCCCGCTTTGAGTGGGACCGGCCTCTGCCGCGCATCCAGAAGTGCAACCTGTGCGCGGAGCGGCTGGCCCGGGGGGAGCCCCCCGCCTGCGTGGAGGCGTGTCCGATGCGGGCGCTCCAGGTCGGGCCGCGGGAGGCGATCCTGGCCGAGGCCGCCCGCCGGATCGCCGAGTCGCCCGACCGCTACGTGCCCGCCATCTACGGCGCCGAGGAGGCCGGGGGGACCTCGTGGCTGTACGTGAGCGACGTCCCCTTCGAGGAGCTGGGGTTCCCGGTCGTGGTCCGGGAGCCGCTGCCCGCCTACACCTGGAAGGCGCTGGGCAAGGTGCCGACCCTGGTGATCGTCATCGGCGCCACCCTCAGCGCTCTGGAGTTCTTCCTGCGCCGGCGCATTAACCTGAACGGAGGTGGCCACTGATGGCCCGACGGCTCACGCCCGGCCGGACGATCCTGTGGATCCTGGTGGCGGCTGCCGCACTCATCAGCGGTGTCCGCTACGCCCGCGGGCTGGGCGCGGTGACCCGCCTGTCCGACCGCTTCCCCTGGGGACTGTGGGTGGGGTTTGACGTCCTGTGCGGGGTGGCCCTGGCCGCCGGAGGGTTCACCATGGCGGCCACGGTGTACGTCCTGCACAACGAGCGCTACCGCCCGCTGCTGCGCCCCGCCATCGTGACGGGGTTCCTGGGTTACCTGCTGGTGATCGCGGCCCTGCTGGTGGACCTGGGCCGGCCGTACCGCATCTGGCACCCCTTGATCATGTGGAACCCCCACTCGGTCATGTTCGAGGTCGCGTGGTGCGTGATGCTGTACACGCTGGTCCTGGCCCTGGAGTTCGGCATCATGGTCCTGGAGCGGCTGGGGTGGACCACCCTGCTGTCCATCGCCCGGGCGTCGCTGCCCCCGCTGGTGGTGGCCGGGGTCATCCTCTCCACCCTGCACCAGTCCTCCCTGGGATCGTTGTTCCTGATCGTCCCCGGGAAATTGCACCCCCTGTGGTACACGCCGCTGCTGCCGGTCCTGTTCTTCCTGTCGGCGGTGGCGGTCGGGCCGGCCATGGTGACCGTGGAGGCCGCCCTCAGCGCCCGGGCCTTCCGCCGCCCCCTGGAATTTCCTCTGCTCGCGGACCTGGGACGGGCCATGGCGGTGGTCCTCACCCTGTACCTGGGCGTGCGGGTGGTGGATCTGGTCCTCCGGGATGCACTTTCCCTGGCGACTCCCCGCACGGTGGAAGGGACCCTGTTCTGGGTGGAGATGGCGGTCGGGGTGATCCTGCCCCTGATCCTGCTGGCCCTGCCGGTCGCACTGAGGCCGGGCACGGTAGTCACCGCCGCGGCCCTGGTGGTCAGCGGTGTCGTCCTCAACAGGCTCAACGTGGCCATCACCGGCATGTGGGCGGGCAGCGGCGCCACGTACGTGCCCTCGTGGATGGAGGTGACAGTCACCCTGGGCATCGTGTCCGCCGGCGTGCTGGCCTACCTGTGGATTGCCGAGCACCTTCCCGTCTTCGTGGAGCGATCGGAGGAATACGCGGGGGGATAGCCGCTGCGGCTCCACCTGAAGATCACCCTGTGGATTGTTACCCTCGTTGTGGTGGTCGGGGGGTTTTCCATTTACGCCCTGGTGGTGTTTCAGCGCCGGGCCGCCCTGCGCCAGTTCGAGGTCATGGCCCAGACGGTGGCGGGGACCGTGCTGCACAGCCTGATGACCACCATGATCAACAACAACCCCGACGAAACCAAGCAGATCATCCGGCACATCGAGGAAGTGCCAGTGGTGCACCGGGTGACCGTCTTCTCGCCCGGAGGACGCATCTGGGCGTCCTCCCACACCGGCGAGGTCGGGGCCCCGCGGCCGTCGGCGCTGCTGGCTCAGGTGATCGCCACGGGCCGGCCGGCGACCGCGGAGTACCCGGCCGCCGGCGAGCTGCTGGTGCTGGTCCCCATCCCCAACCGCCGCGAGTGCCACGCCTGCCACCCGGCGGGCCGCCCGATCCTGGGAGCCATCGGCGTGACCCTGGGAACCGGGCAGGTGGCCGAGCACCTGCGGTCCACCGCCCGGATGCTCGCGGGCCTGGTGGGATTCACCTTCCTGCTCGCCCTGGGGACCCTCAGCGTCCTGCTGGGCCGGTTCGTCCTGGAGCCCCTGTCCACCATCGTCGCGGCCGTGCGGGAGGTCACCCGCGGAAACTTCACCGCCCGGGCGTCGGTCCAGTCCGCGGACGAGCTGGGGTTGCTGGCCGCCGCGTTCAACGACATGAGCGCCCGCATCGAGCAGTCCACCTCCAGCCTGCACGCGCAGGTCGCCGACCTGACCCGGCGGCTGTCCACCCTGACGGTCTTCAGCCGGGCCCTCACCGCCGCCGAGGACCTTCAGTCGGCGCTGGCCGAGGCCGCCGAGGCCATGCGCGATGCCGTGGGTGCCGACGCCTGTCGGATTTACGGGTGGGAGGGAGAGGCGGCAGTCCCCGTCGCCGGCGCCGGGGCCACGGATCTCGTCGACCCGTGGGGCACCGCCCTGGCCCGGGCCGCCACCGGGAGCGGGCCGCCTGCCGCCCTTCCGGGGATCCGGGGCCTGGGGGCCACGGTGACAATCCCCCTGCGGACTCGCGACCGGGAGCTGGGAGCGATGGTCGTCGTCCGCCGCGACCCGCGGCCCTTCCAGGCGTCGGATGTCCTCCTGCTCCAGACGGTGGCCACCCAGCTGGCGGTCGCCATGGACAACGTGAGCCTGTTCGCCCAGGTCCGCGCCCAGGACCAGTTGCGTCGGGAGCTGGTGGCCCGCCTGCTCCGGGCCCACGAGGAGGAGCGCTCCCGCATCGCCCGGGAACTGCACGACGAGGTGAGCCAGTCGCTCACCAGCCTCATGATGCGGATCCACGCCGCCGAGGAGGCCCTGCCGGAACATCAGGAAACCCGGGGTGCCCTGGCGGGGATCCGGTCGGTGGTGGAGCAGACCCTGGAGGACGTGCGCAAGATCATCTTCGCCCTGCGCCCGACCCTGCTGGATGACCTGGGCCTGATCCCGGCGGTGAGGTACTACGCCAGGAACCTCCTGGAGCCCGCCGGGGTGCAGGTGCACATCCACGCCACCGGATTCGGAGCCCGGCGGCTGCCCCGCGAGGTGGAAACCACGGTCTTCCGCATCGCCCAGGAGGCCATCACCAACATCGCCCGGCACAGCCGCGCCCGGCACGCGGCCGTGTCCCTGGAGTTCACCGGGACGGCGGTGCGGCTGGAGATACACGACGACGGGGTCGGGTTCGACGTGGCCGCCTCCCTGGCCGACCCCAGCCGGCGCCGGCTGGGACTGCTGGGCATGCAGGAGCGCGTGGCCCTGGTGGGGGGAACGCTGAGCATCGACTCCCGGCCGGGAGGAGGGACCGTGGTGCGCGCGGACATCCCGGTCCCGCCCCCGCCGGCGGAGGAGGACGCCCGTGCCGCTGCGCGTGCTCATCGTGGATGACCACACCCTGGTCCGGGCCGGCATCCGGTCCCTGCTGCAGTCCTCCCCCGCCGTGGAAGTGGTGGGTGAGGCCGAGGACGGCCTGGCCGCCCTGGACCTGGTCCGGACGCTGCGCCCCGACGTGGTCCTGATGGACGTGGCCATGCCGCGGATGGGCGGGGTGGAGGCCACCCGGAGGATCAAGGAGGAGTTTCCCGATGTGGCGGTCCTGGGCCTGACCGTCCACGAGAACGAGGAGTACTTCTTCCAGATGCTGCGGGCCGGGGCGTGCGGGTACGTGCTGAAGAAAGCCCGTCCGGCCGAGCTGGTGGAGGCCATCGAGGCCGCCGCCCGGGGGGAAACGTACCTGTACCCCTCCATGGCCACGGCGCTGGTCACCGACTACCTCCGCCGGGTCGAAAGCGGCGAGGACGCCGGAGCCTACGAGACCCTCACCCCGCGGGAGCGGGAGATCCTCAAACTGGTCGCCGAAGGCTACACCAGCGCCGAGATCGGCCGGCTGCTCCATCTGTCGGTGAAGACGGTGCAGGCGTACCGCCAGCGGATCATGGAAAAATTGGACCTGCACCGCCCCGCCCAGCTGATCGCCTACGCCGTCCGCAAGGGACTTGTGGAGCCCGAGGGGCCGTCCCCGACCCCCCCGGGCTAGGGCGTCAACCGGCGCCGCCTGAGGAGTCGGGCGGCCCGGAGGGACGCACCCCCTGCTCCACCAGGCGCTCGTACTCAGCCCGGTGCTCCCGCCGCAGGCGTTCCAGGTCGATGCGGCCAGTCCACATGGCGGGGTCCATGGGGAAGACCTCGGGGCGGAAGTGCGCGTTGTAGAAGTGCCAGAGGATGACCGCCAGGACCGCCAGCAGGGCCTCGCCCCCGTGGGCCACCCGGGCGGCCGGCACCACCACCCCCGGCACCCACCGGGTGATGACCTCGGGGAACCACATGATCAGGCCGGTGGTGGCCATGATCACCGTGCCCCACACCACGGCCCAGTACTCGAACTTCTGGCGATAGTCGTACCGGTCAAAGGCCGGCCGCTCGGCCCGCAGGCCCAGCAGATAGGCGATATCGGCGACCACGTTTCGGACATCCTGGAACGTCACGCCCATGCCCGCCGGTCCCCGCTCCCGGCCGGCCCGCCGCGCCCGCAGCACGGCCCCCAGGTGGTACAGGCCTTCCAGGATGAGCACCACGGCGAACGTCCGGTGGATCAGCCGGGTCCGCTCGATCCCGCCCAGGGCGCGGATGATGGCCTGGGCCCAGGGAGTCCAGAAGTACTTCTGGGGCAGGCCCGTGAAGGCCAGCACGTTGAAGGTGATGATCAGCACGAAGTGCTCGACCCGCTGGGCCAGGGTGAACCGCTCCACCTCCGGTCGACCCCCGGCGCTCATCGGCGGTTCCTCCGCAGCTGGTCGCCCGCCCACCGGCCGAGGTCCAGCACCGTGAGCACCGTCAGGAACCCCACCACCGACGGAATAAGGACCCGGTAAAACAGCTGCACGTAGTAGACCAGGGGAGCCGCGTCAGGTCCCGGGGCCCGGTGCTCGGTCCAGGCGGTGGCGAAGTACTGGCCGGCCTGCGGGTGGCAGGTCCGGCAGGTGGCCAGGATGTTGGACGGGTGCACCCGGGAGGCAGGGTCGTCGGCTGCCCGGATGTCGTGCACCCCGTGGCAGTCGTAGCAGGTGGCGGCCGGAGAGGGACTCACCGGCGTGGTGATCCGGTACAGGGTGGTGGTCACCCCGTGGAACTCGCTGATGTAGGTTTCGTACACCGCCCGCAGGCCGTACTTGGCCATGATCTCCGGACGGGCGTGGCAGCTGCCGCACAGCTGCGGCGTGTTGTTCCGGAACTCGGGGGTCCGCGCCCGGACCACCTCGTGAGCTCCGTGGCAGGAGACGCAGGTCGGCGCGTCGGCCAGGCCCAGGACCTGGGCGCGGCCGTGGACGCTGCTGTCGAACTGGCCGGCGGGGTCAGGGTGGCAGGTGGCGCACACCTGAGCGGCCCGGGCGGTGAAGTCCCGGCGGGTGCGGGCGGTCACCGGCGGGTGGGGATAGGAGGTCTGGGCAGGGTGGCACGACGCGCATCCCAGGCCTCCGTGCACCGAGCGGTCGACGACCGCGCGATCGACGGTCGCAGGCAGGGTCTCCCCGCCGGGCAGCGTCAGGACCAGCCCCTCGGCCCCGTGGCAGCTCAGGCAGACGTCCGCATCCTGGGAGAAAACTGGCCCGGCGGCCGCCAGGACCACCGCCACCGCGAGCGGAACCCAGCGCGCGTCACTCACCCGTGATCCCCTTCCACCATAGGGGGCATCGCAGGGGAGAGCCATCGGGCGGTTACTGGATCCGGGGTCCGCCCGCAGACCTAGAATGGGGAGGAGGTCTCGCGCACTCCAGCGGGTGTGTGGCAGTGCCTGTCCGCCGCGCGGTCAGAGCCTCGTGAGTCCCCGGGATCGCCTGGCGGCTGCGGAGATCCTAGCGGCAGACGGTATTGATCAGGGAAACCAGGAATGTAGCCACAAACGCCGTGGCCAGAACCACGGCCAGCGTGGCGACGATCTCCAGCGTGGGGTTGCGTTCCTCCACAGTGCTCACCTCCCCTGAGGGCTGGCCCGGCCGTCATCGAGGCGGCGTCGAGGCCGGGGGACCGCCCCCGGTCGCCCGGCGCCTCCGGGGCGATCTACCGGGCCATCAGCACCACGTAGGTGGCGTACAGGCCGGCGGCCACCAGGGTCGCCCCGGTGGCCAGACCCACCAGGTGCAGGACAACTCCCACACCCTCGGTCAGAGCCACCCGGCCGCTTCCCGCCAGGGCCTGCTGCCAGCGCACCAGCCGCCGCAGGCACGCCGTGCACAGGAAGGCGCCGGCGGCCACCAGCGACCAGAACACCAGGAACGCCAGGGCAATGCCCACCGGGTGCACCGTTCTCCCCCCTTTCATCCCGAGGCGGACGACGCCGCCCGCCCCGCGGCTTCCTCAATCGCCCGGACCACTGCATCCAGGCGCGTCGCGCCGCACCCGCGGCTGTCGTAGATGCGCATCACATCGTCCAGCGGATCCAGGACCAGCACCCGGATCGGCTCGCAGGTGCGGATGAGCTCGGCCACGGCGTGCGCGTGCTCCCGCTCCACCACCGGGTCGGCCACCACCACGTCTGGCCGCGTCCGGGCAATGGCCGGGAGGACCTGCTCGGGGTGGGAGGCCGCCCCGGCACACTCCATCCCCTGCCGGTGCAGCAGCGACTCGATGGCGCTGGCAAACAGGGGATGGCTGTACCAGATGAACACCCGCGGCCGCACGGCCCACCTCCACCTCGACCGTACGGCCGCCGGCGTCTTTGGCCTATCGAGTGACGGGGTGATTTGAGAGCGTCAGTGTGGGCGGGGAACGTCCCGCCTCCGGGACGGGGCGGGCGCAGACCCGTCGGGCGCCCCCGTGTCCCACGCCTGGATGGGCGCGGGCCCCTCCTCTCCAGCGCCCGCAGATCAGGCTGCGGACCGGGGCGCGCCGCCAGGGGTGGTCAGGCGGCCCCGCCCGGACGGACTAGGAGGACGGCTGGGGGGGCTCGCCGGGAGGGGGCACCAGGCCCATGCGGACGGCGTACAGGGCCGCCTGAACCCGGTTCTGCAGGTGGAGCTTTTCCAGGATGTTGCGCAGGTGGTTCTTGACGGTGTTTTCGGAGATCTTCAGGTCCAGGGCGATCTCCTTGTTGGACTTGCCGGCGGCCAGCAGCTCCAGCACCTGTCGCTCCCGCGCCGTGAGCGGCGGGGCCGGCTCGGGGGGAGCGGCCAGTTCCCGCAGGATCTTGCTGGCCATGGTGGGGGCGATGGGGACTTCTCCCCGCTGGGCCTGCCGCAGGCAGGCCACCAGGTACTCGGGATCGACGTTCTTCAGCAGGTACCCCGACGCCCCGGCCTTGATGGCCTCAAACAGGTCCTCGTCGGTCTCGGAGACCGTCAGCATGAGGATCTTCACGTAGGGCATCTCGGCCTTGATCCGGCGGGTGGCGGCCAGCCCATCCACGCCCGGCATCTTGATGTCCATGAGGATGACGTCGGGCATCAGTTCCCGGGCGCGCTCGATGGCCTCCTCCCCGTCGGCTGCCTCCCCCACCACCTCCATGTCCTCCCGCCCGGCCAGCAGGGCCGTGACGCCCCGGCGGAACAGGGCGTGGTCGTCAGCCACCAGAACCCGAATGCGTTCCATCGGTCTCCCCTCCCGGGATGAACACCCGCACCGTGGTCCCCCGGCCCGGCGCCGTGTCCACCGTCAGCGTGCCGCCCACGCTCTCGGCCCGCTCGCGCATGGTCACCAGGCCGAAGCGCGCTCCCGGGGCGCTCTGGACCTGCGCCAGATCGAACCCCTGGCCGTCGTCGCTCACCGTGACCAGGGTGCCCGTCCCCTCCCGGGCAAACCGCACCCATACCCGGGTGGCCCGGGCGTGCTTGCGGACGTTGGTGAGGGCCTCCTGCACGATGCGGATCACCTGGGTCTCGGCGGCCGGGGAGAGGCGGATCTCCCCGGGGGCCTCCAGACGGATGTCCAGCCCGGTCTGCTCCCGCATCCGTTCCACGTACTCCCGCAGGGCGGCCACCAGCCCCCGGGGCTGCGGAGCCGTGCGCAGGCTCAGGATCGCCTGGCGCACCTCCTCGTACGCTTCCTGCACCGCCGTCCGCATCTGGCTCAGTTCCTCGCCCGCCTCGGCGGCCCGCCCCCGCGCGATCAGGGCCTCGGCCACCTTGGCCTTGAGGTTGACGAACCCCAGGACCTGTCCCAGGCTGTCGTGGAGCTCCCGGGCCAGCCGGTCCCTCTCTTCCAGGATGGCCAGGCGGCGGACCTGCTCGAACAACTCCTCGGTCCGTTCCCTGACCTTGGCTTCCAGTTCCCGGCTCCACGCGGCGGCGTCGGCGGCCGCCTTCCGGGCGATCTCCAGCGCCTCGGCCTGGGCCCGCAGGCGGCCCTCCTGAGCCTCGGCCAGCCGGCGCGCGTACTCCAGGTCGAACACCCGCAGCACCCGTACCCCGAAGAAGGCAATGACGCCCGCCAGCGCGGCGCGGAAGACCTGGGGCGGAACCCCCACCACCGAGAGGAAGCGGTCGTAGTTCAGCCACGAGGCGGGCGGAAACGCGGCGGGGGGGACGATCAGCCCGGCCACGGCCCCGTTGGCGACGAACGCCCCGGCCATCCACCGGCAGTCCCGGGCGATGCGGGCGTACCCTCCCTGCTCGAACCGGCGCGCCTGCAGGGCGAGGCCGGCCGCCGCAAACAGCGAGCCGGGCAGGTAGATCAGGTACCGCGCCCAGATGTCCGCCACCGCCACCGACGGTGCCCACGCCTCGGTCCGCGAGGGCAGGGCGACGCCGTCGTGGCAGCGCAGGCACGACGGCCCCCAGGGGGACCGCCCCGGGGCGGCCAGCACGTTCACGTGGGGGCCCACGGCCCAGTACCCCAGCCAGAAGGCGAACAGGAGCGGGGGAATCCACCGCACCCACCGGTACCGCGGAGCCAGGTGGCCGATCAGGGAGGTGCCGAACGCGGCCAGGAGCAGGGTGCCGGCCGCGAACAGCGACAGGCGGCCCATCCGCAGGGCCGTGACGGTGGCCGGTGACAGGGTCAGGGGCAGCAGCAGCCACATGTCGATCCACTCCACCCCGGCGTGCAGGAGGCCGAAAGCGGCCAGGTAGCCCAGGCTGCGGGCCAGGCGCAGCTCGCTGGATCGGCGGGCCTCCAGGGCGATGGCCAGGCCCATGGCGAAGAAGGCCAGGCCGTAGACGAAGAAGACCAGGACCAGCCGGGGGACCGCCACCCCGATCACCCGTTCCATCCTAGGCGCGGAGAGCCACGTCTGCCATCGGCCACGCACCCGATGGGAATCCGGCCCCAGCCTGATGACCCGCCCCGGCGGGGAGCGTAGAATCGAGGCGAGACGGGCAGGCTGCCCGCACCCTGACTGTGGGAGGCATCCCATGGGCCGCGACACCCTGACCATCACCGACAACCGCACCGGGAAGACCTACGAGATCCCCATCTTCTACGGCACCTATCCCCGCTACGGTGCCGCCATCCGGGCCGCCGACCTGCGGCAGATCAAGGTGTCCGACGACGACTTCGGGCTGCTCAGCTACGACCCGGCGTTCACCAACACCGCGTCGTGCCGCAGCGCCATCACCTTCATCGACGGCGAGCGGGGGATTCTGCGTTATCGCGGGTACCCCATCGAGCAGCTGGCCGAGCACTCCACCTACCTGGAGACGGCCTATCTGCTGCTGCACGGGGAGCTGCCCACCCGGGCCGAGCTGGATGCGTGGGTGGACGAGATCACCCACCACACCATGATCCACGAGTCCATCAAGAAGTTCCTGGACGGATTCCACTACGACGCCCACCCCATGGGGATGCTCATCGGTACCGTGGGCGCCCTGTCCACCTTCTACCCGGAGGCCAAGAACATCCACGATCCGGCGGTGCGGCGCAAGCAGATCGTCCGGCTCATCGCCAAGATGCCCACCATCGCCGCGTTCGCCTACCGCCACAGCCGGGGGCTGCCCTACGCCTATCCCGACAACGACCTGTCGTACACCGGCAACTTCCTGAACATGCTGTTCAAGACCACCGAACTCAAGTACACGCCCAACCCGGTCCTGGAGCGGGCGCTGGACGTCCTGTTCATCCTGCACGCCGACCACGAGCAGAACTGCAGCGCCAACGCGATGCGGAGCATCGGGAGCTCCCACGCCGACCCCTACTCGGCCCTGGCCGGCGCGGCGGCGGCCCTGTACGGCCCCCTGCACGGCGGGGCCAACGAGCAGGTGCTGCGCATGCTCACCGAGATCGGCAGCACTGCCAACATCCCGGCCTACATCCGGCGGGTGAAGGCGGGCGAGGTGCGGCTGATGGGGTTCGGCCACCGGGTGTACAAGAACTACGACCCCCGGGCGAGGATCATCAAGCAGATCGCCTACCAGGTGTTCGAGGTCACCGGGCGCAACCCGCTCCTGGACATCGCCCTGGAGCTGGAGCGCATCGCACTGGAGGACGACTACTTCGTCTCCCGCAAGCTCTACCCCAACGTGGACTTCTACTCGGGGATCATCTACCAGGCCATGGGGTTTCCGGTGGAGATGTTTCCGGTCCTGTTCGCCATCCCGCGGACGTCCGGCTGGCTGGCCCAGTGGGAGGAGATGCTGAAGGACCCCGAGCAGAAGATCAGCCGGCCGCGGCAGGTGTACGTGGGGGTCGATGCCCGCGACTATGTGCCCCTGGCCCGGCGGCAGCCCGGTCGCGCCGCCTGAGAGCATGACCGGGGCGCGAGGACGCCGGGCCGGGGGCCACCAGGCCCGGACCCGAGGCCCTCTGCCGCCCCGGGAGGTCTGCCGTGGGTGAGGACCGTCCTCCCCGCGACCGGCGGGGGGCGCTCCGGGACATCCCGGGGCGCCTTCCCCGCCCCTGGCTGGCGGCGGCGGTGGTCGGGATGGCCGCCGCGGCCGCCGCGCTGATCACCGCCGGATACACCCTGTACGACTACACGATGAACAACCCGGCGTTCTGCCGGTCCTGCCACATCATGGAAGCCGCCTGGGACCGGTGGGCCGCCAGCGAGCACCGCGCGGTCGACTGCCACGCCTGCCACCAGCAGAGCATCGTCGAGTCCGCCCGCCAGGTGATCGTCTTCGTGGTCCGCCAGCCCCAGCGGGTGGGCCGCCACGCCGAGGTGCCGGCGGCCCGCTGCCGCACCTGCCACGCCAGCGGCGACCCGGCGTGGATCCAGGTGGCCCGCACCGCCGGCCATCAGGTGCACGCCGAGCGCCGGCAGATCGAGTGCGTGACCTGCCACTCGACAGGCATTCACCGCATCCGGGCGGTCGCGGATGTCTGCGCCCGCTGCCACGAAGCCCAGGCCGTCGGCGCCCGGGCCGTCAAGATCGCCCAGATGGCCGACTTCCACTGCGTGGACTGCCACCAGTACCTGCGCCCGGACAGCCCCCTGCGGCCGACCCGCCAGACCTGCCTGCAGTGCCACCAGGGGCTGCCGCCGCGGCGCACCGCCGGCTTTCCGGGTGGGGCACCCCACACCGGCTTCGCCTGCAGCACCTGCCACAAGCCCCACGAGCAGGCCCGTCCGGTCGTGACCTGCGTCTCGTGCCACCCCGCGCCGGCGCCGGCCGTGCACCCCGCGGCCGTGGTGGCCGCCGCCGCCCGGGACTTTGCGGCCTGCACCTCCTGCCACGTCCCCCACCGGTGGACCCTGCGGTGACAGAACACCACAGCGGCCGCGCCGGAGCGATGGAAGGGCGCGGGGATGTTCACTCCCAGCTGGCGGTGATCAGGGGAAAGTCGTGGCGCAGCTCGGTGTCGTCGATGCCGATGACGCCGTCGATCTGCTCCAGGCGCGCCCGCAGGAGCGCCCGGCGGCCGGGAGAGGCTACGCGACCGCGCAGGGTGAGAACCCCCTCCTGGGCCTCGACCCGCACGTCCTCGTCGGGCAGGAGGACTTCCTCCAGGATGGCCCGGGCCTCGTCCTCCAGGGCCTGATCGCTGCGCAGGAACACCCGCAGGATATCGGCACGGGTGACGATACCCACCACCCGGCGGCCCCTGACGATGGGCACCCGGTTGATCTGGTGGCGCATCATCCGGGCGGCGATCTCGCGCACCGGCGTGTCCTCGGTGGCCGTGATCACGTGGTGGGTCATCACCTCGCCCACGGTGCGGCCTTCGGCTTTGCGGTAGGCGCTCAGCCACCGCTCCACCCACAGGGACGGGCCGATCCAGTCCACCACCGGGGGCTGGGGCCGGGGCACGAGCTCCTTGGGCAGCAGGTCCGCCTCGGTGACGATGCCCACCAGTTCTCCGACCTCGTTCACCACCGGGAGGCCGCTGATGCGGTGCTCCAGCATCAGGGCCACCGCCTCCCGGACCGGGGTGGTCGGCCGGACGGTCACCACCGGGCTCGTCATGATGTCCCTGGCGGTCATCCCCTTCCCCTCCCTATGTCGCCGCGGGTCGCTGGCGCAGCCGGCTCACCTCCTGGGCATCCACCACCGCGATGGCGGCGATATTGACGATGTCGGCCACCTCGGCGCCGCGGCTGAGCACGTGCACCGGATGGGCCATGCCCATCAGGATGGGGCCGATGGCGGTCGCCCCGCCCAGCTGGGCCAGCAACTTGTAGGCCACGTTGGCCGCTTCCAGGCTGGGAAAGACCAGCACGTTGGCCTCGCCCACCAGGGTGGAGAACGGATAGTCGGCCGCCCGCAGCTCCGGGTCCAGGGCGACGTCGGCCATGATCTCGCCGTCCACCATCAGGTCCGGCCGCCGGGCCTTGACCAGCGCGGTGGCCTGAGCCACCTTCTCCGAGCGGGGGTGGCGGGTGGACCCGAAGTTGGAGAACGACAGCATGGCGACCCGGGGCGTGATGTCGAACCGACGGGCGGTGTCGGCCGCCATGATGGCGATCTCGGCCAGCTCCTCGGCGGTCGGGTCGATGTTGACGGTGGGGTCGGCCAGCAGGTAGGGCTTGCCGTTGACAATCATCAGGTACAGCCCCGCCACCCGGGTGGTCCCCGGAGCGGGGCCGATGACCTGCAGGGCGGGCCGGATCACGTCCGGGTAGTGGTAGGTCAACCCGGCCACGAAGGCGTCGGCGTCGCCGGCGCGGACCATCATGGCGCCGAAGTAGTTGGGCTGGCGCATCAGGGTCCGCGCCTCCCGCAGGGTGACCCCCTTGCGCTGGCGGTCCTGGTACAGGATCCGGGCGTAGGCCTCCAGCTTGGGCGACAGCTCCGGCGTCGCGATCTCCAGCGGCTCGCTGATGCGCAGGTCGGCCATGGCCGCCCGGATCACGTCTTCCCGGCCCAGCAGGATGGGCCGGGCCATGCCTTCCCGCACCAGGGTGGCCGCCGCCCGCAGGACCTTGGGCTCCTCCCCTTCGGAGAAGACCACGCGCCGGGGCGAGGCCTGCGCCTTGTGGTAGACGGTCCCCATCACCTCGTGGCCCCGCACCAGGCGGCGCGACAGCTCCTCCCGGTAGGCCCTCAGGTCCACGGTCCGGCGGGCCACCCCGCTGGCCATGGCCGCCTCGGCCACCGCCGGGGCCACCCACAGGGGAACCCGCGGGTCCACCGGCTTGGGGATGAGGTAGTCGGGGCCGAACGCCAGCCGCTCCAGGTTGTATGCCCGCAGGACCACGTCGGGGACCTCTTCCCGGGCCAGGGCGGCCAGCGCCCGCGAGGCGGCCAGCTTCATCTGGTCGTTGATGGCCCGCGCCCGCACGTCCAGGGCGCCCCGGAAGATGAAGGGGAAGCCCAGGACGTTGTTGACCTGGTTGGGATAGTCGGAGCGGCCGGTGGCCACAATGGCGTCGGGACGCTCGGCCCGGACGTCTTCGTAGGGAATCTCCGGGTCGGGGTTGGCGAGGGCGAACACGATGGGCCGGGGGGCCATGGACCGCACCATCTCCCGGGTCACGATGTTGGGGGCCGACAACCCGATGAACACGTCGGCGCCCGCCATGGCGTCGGCCAGCGTCCGGGCCGGGGTGTCGGCGGCAAAGCGCGCCTTGTAGGGGTTCATGCCGTCGGTGCGCCCCCGGTACACGACGCCCCGGGTGTCCACCAGCGTGATCTGCTCCCGCCGCATGCCCAGCAGGAGGAGGAACTCGGCGGTGGCGATGCCCGACGCCCCGGCTCCGCTGATCACCACCCGCACCTGGTCCATGGCCTTGCCGACCACCTCCAGGGCGTTCACCAGGGCGGCCCCGGTGATGATGGCAGTGCCGTGCTGGTCATCGTGGAACACGGGGATGTCCAGGAGGGTCTTGAGCTTCTCCTCGATGATGAAGCACTCGGGCGCCTTGATGTCCTCCAGGTTGATACCGCCGAAGGTCGGTTCCAGGGCCCGGACGATCTGGACCACCTCATCGGGGTCGGTGGCGTTGACCTCGATGTCAAAAGCGTCCACGTCGGCAAATCTCTTGAACAGCAGCGCCTTGCCCTCCATGACGGGCTTGGCCGCCTGGGCCCCCACATTGCCCAGGCCCAGCACCGCCGTCCCGTTGCTGACCACCGCCACCAGGTTGCCCTTGTTGGTGTAGCGGAACGCCTCCAGGGGGTTGGCGTGGATCTCCCGCACGGGTTCCGCCACCCCCGGCGAGTAGGCCAGGGTCAGGTCCCGCTGGGTAGCGGCGGGCTTGGTGATGGCGACGGCGATCTTGCCGGGCCGGCCGCGGCTGTGATACTCCAGGGCGTCCTCCCGCAACGTGCTCACAGGTCTCCCCCTCTCCGACGGCCTCTGTCACCACGGTACCGGTCCTCCGGAAAACTCCCCATCGGTCTGACAACCGATTTGTCCTCGGGCCGCCTGGGGACCTTCCCCTTTCCCATCGGACCGGCGCCCGATTCCGGACCCTCTGCCGACCCGATGGGCCCCGCGGGCGAGGCCCGTATACTGGCAGGCGGAGCCACGCCGGCGCCGGGAGGGTGAGGTCATGCCGGTTCCCAAGAGCGAGCGCCTCAAGCTGCCCCACATTCCCGTACCCCGCCGCCCGCCCGAGGAGCGGAGGCGGGACTTCTGCGAGGTGACGCTGACCTACACCCCCGAGCAGGCGATGGCCGAGGCCAGCCGGTGCCTGGAGTGCGGCAAGGCCCCGTGCATCGAGGCGTGCCCCCTGCACAACCGCATCCGGGAGTGGCTGATCCTGACCGCCCAGGGCCGGTTCGTGGAGGCGGCGCACCTGTCGCGCACGACCAACCCCATGCCCGAGATCTGCGGCCGGGTGTGCCCGCAGGACCGGCTGTGCGAGGGCGCCTGCGTGCTCGGGGTCAAGCAGGACCCGGTGGCCATCGGCGCCGTGGAACGGTTCATCAACGAGTACGCCATCGCCCGCGACGGGCTCCCGGTCCCTCCGGCGGTCCCGCTCACCGGGTACCGGGTGGCGGTGGTGGGGGCGGGTCCCGCCGGCCTGGCCTGCGCGGAGGCGCTGGCGCGACGGGGGCACGTGGTGGAGGTCTACGATACCCACCCGCAGCCAGGGGGACTGCTGCGGTTTGGCATCCCGGGCTTCAAGCTCGACCCGGCGGTGGTGGACCGGCGGGTCGACTACCTGCGCCGCCTGGGTATCCGGTTCATCTGCGGAACCCGGGTCGGCCAGGATGTCCCGCTGGAGGACCTGCGCCGCCGCTACGACGCCGTCTTTCTGGCCACCGGCGCCACCACGCCCAAGCGGCCGAGCCTGCCGGGCATCGATCGGGAAGGGGTCGTCGACGCGCTGCCGTTTCTCCTCCGCAACACCGCCGACCCCGCCCGGCGGGACGACCTGTCCGGCCGGCGGGTGGTGGTCCTCGGCGGCGGGGATACGGCGATGGACTGCCTGCGCACCGCGGTGCGGCTGGGGGCGTCCCGGGTGACGTGCGTGTACCGCCGCGACGAGGCCAACATGCCCGGAAGCCGCCGCGAGGTGAAGGCGGCCCGGGAGGAGGGCGTGGAATTTGTGTGGCTGGCCGCGCCGTCCCGCTTTCTCGACGACGGCACGGGACGGCTGGCCGCCATCGAGTGCATCCGGATGGAGTTGGGTCCCCCCGACGCCGACGGGCGGCGCCGGCCGGTGCCGGTACCGGGAAGCGAGTTCACCATCCCGGCTGACGTGGCGGTGCTGGCGTTCGGCTTTGACGGCACGCCCGTCCCCGCGGCCGACGGGCCGCGGACCACGCCGACGGGCACCTACGTGGTGAACCCTGACGGGTCCACCGACTTGCCGGGCGTGTTCGCCGGTGGCGACGCCGTCCGCGGGCCCGACCTGGTGGTCACGGCCCTGGCCGACGGTAGGAGGGTGGCCGAGACCATCGACCGCTACCTGCGCAGCGCGGTTCCGGCCGCCCGCCCGTAGAGAAGCGGTTCCCGCCCGCGGGAGCGCCGTGCTATCCTGTAACCAGGATCCTGCGGAGGTGATGGCCGTGCCTCCATCCTGGGAGATCGATCCCCGGTTGTTCTCCGATCCGCGGTACGCCTCCCTCAGCCCGCAGGCGCGCATCCTCTGGTACCACCTGCTCCGCAGTTCGCCCCACCACGGCCTGTCGGTGGAAGAGGTGAGCGCTGCTCTGCAGGAACTGGCCGACGCCGATCTGCTGGCCCATCTGCAACGGTACGCGGCCCCGGCCGAGAAGGTCAGGAACTGACGGCCGCTCCCATCCCCCCTGGATGCGCCCCTAGCCGAAGAGGACTATCGTCAATCCGTCGGCGCCCCGATGGTGCCGGGCGGGACTCCCGGCCACAATGTCAGTCGCCGGGCGGGGGTGCTGCGCCAGCGGGCACTGCAGCCAACAGCCCGCCTGCCTGCCATCTCCTCACCCACCCCGCCCGGCGCGCCGACCTGCCGCGACCGGCCTGCCGGGGAGGCCGCACAGGGCTCGCACCTCCGTGGGTTCCCCAGGAACTGCCCTCCGCCGCGCCGTAAAATCGAACAGGACGTGTGCGGACGGGAGGTCGGCATGAACCTCATCACCGTGGCCATCGAGAAGCCCCCGGAGATCAACCTGATCCTGGGGCAGGCGCACTTCATCAAGACCGTGGAGGACCTGCACGAAGCCCTGGCCGGAGCGGTGCCGGGGCTGAAGTTCGGCGTGGCCTTCTGCGAGTCGTCCGGGCCCGCCCTGGTCCGGTGGAGCGGCACCGATCCCGCACTGGTGGACCTGGCCCGGCGCAACGCGCTGGCGCTGGGGGCCGGACACTGCTTTCTCATCCTCCTGCGGGACGCCTACCCCATCAACGTTCTCAACGCGGTCAAGGCCGTACCCGAGGTCTGCGGGATCTACTGCGCCACGGCCAATCCTGTGGAGGTGGTGCTGGCCGAGACCGACCAGGGGCGGGGCATCCTGGGGGTGATCGACGGCCTCCGGTCCCGGGGGGTCGAGGGCGAGGCCGAGATCGCCCAGCGCAAGGAACTCCTGCGGCGGTTCGGCTACAAGTTGTAAATCCGACCCTCCCGGTGGCTGCCGCCCGGCACCCTCCCGGCCGGGCCCGGGGTAGCCTGAAAGAGCCAGGACCGGATCGGCGGCCCGGCGGATACCGCCCGGGAACTCCTCTTCCTACCATCGGGGCGGGATGAGGAGGCTCCTGATCGTCGGTGGGCTGGCCGCGGCGGGGCTGGCGCTGGGCATGACGGGGCTGCGTCCCGCGTCACCGGCCGCTTCCGCTGACGGCAGTTCCTGCGTGAGCTGCCACACCAGCCGGCAGGCGCTGGAACCGCTGGTCCGGCCACTGCCGCCGCCGCCCGCTGAGGGCGAGGGCTGAGCCGTCCCCCTGCCCCCGGCGGGGGCGGACTACGAGCGGAAGCTGGTGGACCGGCGGTTTCTTCAGACCACCCACGGCCGCCTGGGGTGCGTCACCTGCCACGGGGGCGATCCGTCGGCGTCCGATCCGGCGCTGGCCCACCGCGGCCTGATCTCCCGCCCGTCCGACGATCCGCTGAAACCGTGTGGAGGCTGCCACCCGGATGTCGCGGCGACCTTCACCCGCAGCCTGCACTTCACCGCCCGGGGCATGGAGACCGGCCTGCGCGCCCTGACCGGACCCGTGCGGTGGGGCCCGGTGACACCTGCCTTCCGGGCGTCGTGCCGGTCCTGCCACGCCACCTGCGGAGACTGCCATGTGAGCCGTCCTCCCTACCGGCCCCAGCCGCCCACCCTGCTGGGCGGGTTGCTGGCCGGACACCTGTTCGTCCGCACCCCTCCCGTGGAGGCCACCTGCGCAGGCTGTCACAGCGGGCGGGTCTGGCCGGAGTTCACCGGCCAGTACGAGGGATTCCCGGCGGACGTCCACTTCAGCAGGGCGAAGATGACGTGCCTGTCCTGCCACACGGGCGCGCAGCTGCACGGCCAGGGGGAGGCCACCGCGGCCACCCGCTACGCGGTCTCCACCCGCCCGGCGTGCACGTCGTGCCATCCCTCGGCGGCTCCGGGCGCACGCGGGCTGCGGGTCCACACCGTCCACGGCACCCGGCTGGCCTGCCAGGTCTGCCACGGAGGCATCGCCAAGAGCTGCTTCGGCTGTCACCCTGGGCGCGGGGCGACGTCGAGGCCGATGCTGAAGATCGGTCGCAACGTCCGGCCGGAGCTGCCCTCCGCCTACGTCCTGCTCCGCCACGTGCCCACCACCCGGGAGATGCTGGACCGGCCGACGGGCCTGGCCGGCGCGCTGGCCAACTTCGACCGCATCCCTACGTGGAAGGCGGCGACCCCGCACACCATCCAGCGGGTGACGGCTCGCAGCCGGACGTGCGGGAGCTGCCACAACACCCCGTCGCTGTTCCTGCGCCTGCAGGATCTGGACCCACAGGATTCCCAGGCCAACGGCCGGGTGGTGACCGGGCCGCCCCTGCCGTTGCCGGACCGATAAAGGGGGGAGGAACATGACGAGGCTCGCTCTGGCCGTGCTGGTGGCGGTGACGCTGGCGTCCACGGCGCCGGCGGTCGCCCAGGCGCCCGCCGTCCAGCAGGCCGTGCTGGACTACCTGACCAACATCGCGGCGGACTACAACGCCATCGCCGCCCCGGCCCTGAAGGCCCGGCTGGACGCCGGGGAGAAGCCGTTCATCCTCGACGTCCGCCAGCCCGAGGAGTTCGCCGCCGGCCACATCCCCGGCGCCGTGAACATCCCCATCCGCACCATCGCCCAGAACCTGGGCAGGCTGCCGGCGAAGGACGCGCTGATCGTGGTGGTGTGCCGGTCGGGCATGCGGGCCGCGTACGTGACCATGGCCCTGGGCATCCTGGGGTGGACCAACGTCAAGGACCTGGCCTTCGGGATGTACGAGTGGGAGCGGCAGAACTTCCCGATGGAGAAGTAGCCGTCGGGTGCGCTCGGCGGCGGGGACCCGGGTGGATCCGGGTCCCCGCCTCATGCCGGCCGGATTACCGCACCTTGCGGATCACCAGGTGGGCGACTCCGTCCTCCACCTCCAGGCGGACCAGCTCGCCCCCGGCGGCGCGCACCAGCAGGTAGGCGTAGCGCATCACCTCTTCCACCTGACGGCACCGCAGGTCGATGATGTCGCCGGGCTTGGACAGGTCCATCACCCGCAACAGGTCCCAGAACGGACCGCAGGTCCCCACGGTGGCATCCACAACCCAGGTCTCCCCGGAGGGGGCAGGCGGCGACGTGGTCACGGCGGGTCCTCCTTTACACGCGTCCTGTCGGAACCAGCGCCCAGTAGACCCGGTTGAACAACCGCTTGAGGGCGAAGGCCACCGGGTTGGGAGGAGCCGGGCGCGGGGGGTGCTGGTAGTCAAAGCGCAGCAGGGTGGCCCGGCGCTCACCGGTCTCCAGGAAGCACATCACCTTCCCCGTGTACCGGATGTCGCGGCCGGGGTTACCCGCGGCGATGCGCTCGGCCACCGTCCGGGCCTGGTAGTGGGCCGCCGAGCCGCTCTTGCTCACCGGCAGGTCGGTGGCGTCACCGATGGCGTAGACGTGGTCGTAGCCGGCGACCTGCAGGGTCTCCCGGTCGGTGCGGATCCACCCTCCCCGGTCGGCGATGCCGTCCAGGGCGACCGGCGCGGTGCCCCGGTGCGGCGGGATCAGGACCAGCACATCGTAGGGAATCTCCTCCCCCTCCAGGGAAGAGACCGTCTTCCGGGCCGGGTCCACCCGCTCCACGTTGAAGAAGGTCACCAGCTCGATCCCGCGCCTGGCCATGATCGGTTCCACCACGTCGGCCACCGACTCGATGGGGAAGGCCCGGGGCAGGGGCGAGACGTAGGTGATGCGGGTGCGGCTGCGGCGGCCGGTGCGCCGGAGCTCCCACTCCAGCAGCAGCGCGAACTCCAGAGGGGCCGGCGGGCACTTGTAGGGGACGCCGGCCACCCCCACCACGATGTGGCCGCCCTCCAAGCGGGCCAGGGTTTCCCGCAGGCGCACCGCCGCCTCCGGGCTGTAGAAGTGGTGGGCGTCTTCCATCCCCGGGACCTCCTCGGGCGCCAGGCGGGCGCCGGTGGCCAGGACCACGGCGTCGGCGGCCAGCTCGCCGGCGGACAGCCGGGCGACACGCCGGACCGGATCGATCTCCCGGACCTCGTCGTGGAGGAAGCGGATCCGCGGGTGCAGCAGCGGCCGCTGGGGCCGGACCAGCTGCTCGGGCGACACCCACCCGAACGGCACGTACAGCAGCCCCGGCTGGTAGAGGTGCGTGGCCTCCCGGCTGACCAGCGTCACCTCCATGTCCGGCCGCCGGGCGAGCAGGTTGGCGACGATGCTCCCGCCGGTTCCTCCGCCCACCACCAGGACCCGCCGGCTCACGGCGCTCCCTCCCTACCGGGCCTTGCGCACGATGAAGCGGGCGAAGCCCTGCTCGTCCACGACCCGCAGCAGCTCGTGGCCCGCCTTCTGGCACCACTTGGGGATGTCGCGCTTGCTGCCGCTGTCGCTGCTGAGGACCTCGATGACCTCGCCCACCCGCGCCTCCCGGATGGCCCGGATCAGCTCCATCAGCGGCCCCGGGCAGTAGCTGCCCCGGGCGTCGATGGTGCGATCGACCTTCAGCTCCACCGCCATCGGTCTCCCTCCCGCCCCGTCAGATGAACAGGGTGATCTTCCCCTTCTGGGCTTCCTCCACGAACTCGCCCACGCCCACCACGTCGTCCACGATGGGGTCCAGGTCGTCCTTGGTCAGACCCATCAGGTCCATGGTCATGGCGCAGGCGTGGATGCGCAGCTTGCCGTTGCCCAGCTCCTTGGCCTTGCGCAGGGTCTCGTACCACGACGGCACCTGCTTCTGCTGCATCAGCGCCAGCATGGCCGGGGCCTTGTCTTCGAAGTCCTTGCTGAACCGCATGTTCTGCTGGGGCGCCCCCCGCCGGAACGCCTCCAGACCCCAGAAGGTCAGGAAGATGTCCACCTCCTGCTCCATCGCCACCGCCCCCGAGGCCAGGATGGCCACCGGGAACAGCTTGTCCACCGTGCCCGAGAACACGATCATCGACAGGCGGTCCGCCATCGCCGTCACCTCCGCGACGGATACCCTGGAGGGTATCCACCTTCACTGTAGGGGGCGGCCGACCCGCGGGCAATCGGGCCCGCGCCGGATGGGCTCCCTCGGGCGGCTGCCCGAGGGGGCACCCCGGGATTGACGGCGGCCTCCCCCCGAGGCATAATACCCTACGGAGTATTGTATCAACCCAGAGGAGGGAGACCATCATGCCCCTGCTGAAGGCCCGCGATGTCCAGGCCCTGCGGGACCGGTTCGCCCGGGACCTGGCCGGAGAGGTGACCGTGACCCTGTTCACCACCTCGCCCGCCGGACTGGCGCTGCCCGGCGCCGACTGCCCGTACTGCGAGACCACCCAGCGCCTGCTGGAGGAGGTGGCCGCCCTGGACCCCCGCATCCGGTTGCAGGTCCGCAGCATCGTCACCGACGCCGCCGAGGCGGCCGCCGCGGGGGTGGACCGGGTCCCGGCCATCCTCATCGGCGGGGACGGGCAGGCGCGGATGCGGTACTTCGGCATCCCGGCGGGACTGGAATTCGGGGTGCTGATCGAGGACATCGTGGCCGCGTCGAGAGCCGACAGCGGTCTGCGGCCGCAGACCCGGCAGGCGCTGCGGGACCTGCCCGGGGACGTCCACATCCAGGTCTTTGTGACCCCCACCTGCCCCTACTGCCCCCGGACGGCCCGGCTGGCCCACGCCATGGCCCAGGAGTCGCGCCGGGTGCGGGCGGACGTCATCGAGGCCAACGAATTCCCCGCCCTTGCCGAACGCTACGGCGTGTACGGCGTGCCCAAGGTGGTCATCAACGAGGAGTGGAGCTTTGAGGGGGCGCTTCCGGAAGAGGCCTTCCTCCACTACGTGCTGGCCGCCGCCGGCGGGCACCCGGCGGAGCCCGCCGACGTCACGTCCTGAGGAGGATGCCCATGGCCGCGACCCTGCAGATCGACGCGGAGGCCCGCGCGTCCATCCTGACCCGGCTGCGCCGGATCGAGGGCCAGATCCGGGGACTGCAGCGGATGCTGGAAGAAGGGCGCGACTGCGCCGACATCGCCCAGCAGGTGGCGGCCACCCGGGCGGCCCTGGACCGGGTGGCCATGGACCTGATCGCCGCCGGCCTGGAGCAGTGCGTACGGATGGAGGTGGCCGGCAAGCCTCAGGCCCAGGGCGCGCTGCGCAAGCTCCAGCGGACGTTCCTCATGCTCCGGTAGAACTCCTGCCCCGGGGCGAGGGGGTCAGTGTACGATCAGGACGGGACAGGGGGCTTCCGCCACCACCCGCTGACTCACCGACCCCAGGATCGCGGCCCGCAGGGGGCTGAGACCCCGGGACCCCATGACGATGAGGTCGCACCCCCGGACCCGCGCGACCCGCAGGATGGCGTCGGCCGCCGGCCCCTCCAGGACCTCCTCCTCGTGGCTCACCCCGACCTCGTCCAGCACCCGCCCGGCGTCTTTGGCGACGGCCTCCGCGGAGGCCGTCCGCCGCGCCATCAGGTCCTCCTGGTAGGGGCTGCCCAGGTCCCGGGGGATGGGGTCGAAGGCCGTGACCACGATGACCCGGGCTCCGTAGCGGCGCGCCAGGTCCGCCGCCAGGCGGGTCGCCCGCCGGGCGTGGGCCGAGCCGTCCGTGGCCAGCAGGATGGTCGCCAGCATCTCCGGCCTCCTCGCCCTCACCCAGTGTTCGCGGTGACGCGCACGGGAAGGGCCTTCCACCCCGAGAAGCCGGCGTCCTGGGGGTCTCCCTCCACCACGGGCTCGGGTCGGGGTGCCTCCGTCGGGGGCTGCCGCAGGGTGGACGCCGCCGCCACGACGGTAAATCCGGCCCGGCGGAGAAGAGCGGCGAGGTCGGACCGGGACAGGAACCGGGCCACGGAGTAAAAGGGGTGCCCGGCCGCTCCGCGCCTCCGGTAGTAGTCGCCCCAGGGGCTGTCGGCGAACACCATCCCCAGAACCAGCGCGCCGTCCGGCCGCAGGACCCGTCGAGCCTCCCGCAGCACTTCCACAGGCTTCTCCACAAAGCAGAGGGTCACGACGGCCAGCACGGCCCCGAAGGTGGCCGCCGGGAAGGGAAGGCGCTCGCCGACCGCTCGCACGACGCGGATGCCGCGACGGCGGGCGCGCCGCAGCGGCCTCCGCGCCGGGTCCACCCCTACCTCGACACCCAGCGCACGGGCAAACCGACCACTGCCCACGCCTATCTCCAGCCAGGGGCGCGGCTGGCCCTCCAGCAGCCTCCGCAGGACCTCCACCTCCAGGGGAAAGACGACCCGGCCCACCGGACCGTCGTACCAGGCGTCATAGCGCTCGGCCAGCTCGTCAAACACCGCGGCCCCGGCGCCCCGCGTCGCCAGAACATCCCCCGCGTCCCTGCCGGCGCGGACCCCGCGGAGACCGTGCCCCATGCGCCTTCACCGAGACCCGGGCCGGGTGTCCGGCTCGGGAGCAGGGGCCACAACAGCCTCCCCTGCCCGCACGGTCACGTCCACGGGAATTCCCCGGCGCACGCTGGCCGTGACGATGCAGAAGTCTTCAAACAGCTCCCGGCAGCGCTCCACCGCCGCCCGCCAGGCGGCGGGCACCGATGAAAGGTCCAGCGCGGCCCGAATGCCGGCGATCCTCCAGCGGCCGCTCTCGGTGCGCCGGATCTCGACGTCCACGGTGGTCTCCACGCGCGGGTCGGGGACCCGCGCCCGGCGCAGGCAGTACAGCAGGCTGCTGGACAGGCAGTGGCCCACCGCGGTGGCCAGCATCCGGGCGGGGTTGGGACCGGCTCCGCCTCCCAGGGGAGGAGGTTCGTCGACCACCACGCCCTGGGCGGGACTGTCGTACTCCGCCCGAAATCTGTATCCGTCTTCCTGCCGCAGGCGGACGGTCGCGCGCATGAGCTCGCTCACGGCTGCTGCCTCCCCGCGGGGGCGAGCCCGTTGCTCGCCCCCGCGATGCTCACCCACGTCTACGTCTGCTTCCTGGCCGTCCCGCAGGTCTGGACCCCCAGCGCCACGTACAGCGGGCAGCGGCCGGCCAGGCCCGTGATGAGGCCGATGGCTGCGATGAGGTACAGGACGTAGGTCCACCCGGCCGCCATCTGGCCGCGCGTGACCAGCGCCCAGATCAGGGCCGCGATGCCGATCAGGACCCGCAGCACCCGGTCGGTGGTGCCCACACAGCCGCGCATGGCGTCACCTCCTCCCTCCCCCGACGTCACTGCTCCACCGCCACCGCGATCTTCCGCGGGGCCGGCTCCCGGCTCTTGGGCAGGACGATCTCCAGCACGCCCATCTTCAGGGACGCCTTCACCCGATCGGCGTCGACCTCCACGGGCAGTTCGATGGTGCGGGCAAACCTGCCGGCCGGACGCTCGCAGCACAGGTAGGCGTCTTCGCGTACGTCGTCGGCCTTCCGGGACGCCCTGACGGACAGCAGGCGCCCCTCGTCCACCGTCACCTCCACGTCCTCGGGCCGCACCCCGGGCAGGTCCACCCGGGCCACCAGGGAGTCCCCCGCGTCATAGAGGTCCACCGCGGGCACGAGAGCTTCGGCCTCGGGAGTGGACCTGCGGCCGGTCCGCCCGACACCCCACAGCCGCTCCACCTCGCGCCGAAGCTCCTCCAGCTCCCTCCAGGGGTCCCACAGGCGCTCCCCGCGCCGGATCCTCAGCAGCGCCATGGCCATCACCTCCCCACCGGGCTTATACCATACCCCCTATGGTATGTCAAGGGGCAGGGGGGCTCAGAGGACCAGGGTGCCCGCGGCCGATCCCGCCCCCGCAGGTGCGGGACCGCCGGCGGCAGCTCGCTGACGACCTGGGTGAAGGGTCCGCCCCTCCGGCGGGCGAGAGCCCGCCGTCCCCGTGCGGCTCGTCGTGCCGCGCCTGTCAGTCGCGCAGGAACAACCGCGCCACGTACGGCAGGATGCCCCCGTGCCGGAAGTACTCCACCTCCACGGGGATGTCCAGCCGGGCCACCACCTCGAAGGCGACCTCCCCCCCGTCGGCGCGCCGGGCCCGCACCGGCAGCGTCTGGCCCGGCCGCACCCCGGCCAGACCGGTGATGTCGTACAGCTCCGTCCCGTCCAGCCCCAGGGTCTGGGCGGACTGGCCGGGCAGGAACTGCAGGGGCAGAATACCCATGCCGATCAGGTTGCTGCGGTGGATGCGCTCGTAGCTTTCGGCCAGGACCGCGCGCACGCCCAGCAGCGCCGGACCCTTGGCGGCCCAGTCCCGCGAACTCCCGGCGCCGTACTCCCGGCCGGCCAGGACCAGCAGGGGGACACCCTCGTTCCGGTACCGCTGGGCAGCCTCGTACACCGTCATCAGCTCGCCGGAGGGGATGTGGGTGGTCCACCCCCCTTCCCTCCCGCCGGCCAGGCGATTGCGCAGGCGGACGTTGGCGAACGTGCCGCGGACCAGCACCTCGTGGTTGCCTCTCCGGGCGCCGTAGGTGTTGAAATCCGCCGGCTGTACGCCGTGCTCGATCAGGTACCGCCCCGCGGGGCTGTCGGGAGGGATGCTCCCGGCCGGCGAGATGTGGTCGGTGGTGATGGAGTCGCCCACCCACACCAGCACCCGCGCCCCGACGATGTCGGCCAGCGGGCCCGGCTGCGGAGTCAGGCCATCGAAGAACGGGGGCCGGCGCACGTAGGTGGACTCGGGGTCCCACCGGTACCGGTCCCCCCCGCCGGTTAGAAGGGACCGCCAGGTGTCGTCTCCGGCGTAGACATCCCGGTAGCGGTCCGCAAAGAGGTCGGGGGTCACCGCCCGGGCGATGACCTCCGCCACCTCCTCCCGGGTAGGCCAGATCTCCCGCAGGTACACCGGCCGGCCGTCCCGACCGATGCCGAGGGGATCGGCCAGCAGGTCGACCTCCACGGTCCCGGCCAGCGCAAACGCCACCACCAGGGGCGGCGAGGCCAGGTAGCTGGCGCGCACCAGGGGGTGAATGCGGCCGTCGAAATTCCGGTTCCCGCTGAGCACGGCCACCGCCACCAGGTCGTGCTCCTGGATGGCCTGAGCCACCGGCGGAGGCAGCGGCCCGCTGTTGCCGATGCACGTGGTGCACCCGTAGCCCACCAGGTGGAACCCCAGGGCCTCCAGCGCCGGCAGCAGCCCGGCCCGCTCCAGGTACGCCGTCACCACCCTCGACCCCGGCGCCAGGCTGGTCTTGACGGCCGGGTGGCGGCGCAGGCCCCGCTGGACGGCGTTGCGGGCCAGCAGTCCGGCCGTCACCATGACCTCCGGATTGCTGGTGTTGGTGCAGCTGGTGATGGCGGCGATCACCACCGAGCCGTGGGTGAGGTCGACCTCCTCGCCCTCGACGCGGACCCGGACCACCGGGGGCCGCTCGGCCACCGCCGTGGCCCCGCCTCCCCGCGGGGCCGGGGCCATCCGGTCGGCGAACGCCGTGCGGAAGGCCCGGCCCAGGTCCGACAGCGGCACCCGGTCCTGCGGGCGGCGGGGGCCGGCCACGCTGGGCTGCACCGTCCCGAGGTCGAGCTCCACCACCTGGTCAAAGACCGGCTCCGGCGCCGCCGGGGTGCGGAACAGCCTCTGGGCCCGCGCGTAGGCCTCCACCAGCGCCACCTGAGGGTCAGGCCGGCCCGTCAGCCGCAGGTAGGCCAGGGTCTCGCCGTCGACGGGGAACAGGGCGGCGGTGGCGCCATACTCGGGAGCCATGTTGGCGACGGTGGCCCGGTCCGGAAGGGCCAGAGCGTCCAGCCCGGGGCCGAAGAACTCCACGAACTTGCCCACCACGCCCACGGCCCGCAGCAGCTGGGTGACCGTGAGGACCAGGTCGGTGGCCGTCGCGCCCTCCGGCAGCCGGCCGGTCAGGCGGACGCCGACCACCTCGGGCATCGGCAGGTACAGAGGCTGGCCCAGCAGCACGGCCTCCGCCTCGATGCCCCCCACCCCCCACCCCAGCACGCCCAGCCCGTTGACCATGGTGGTGTGCGAGTCGGTGCCCACCACCGTATCGGGATAGGCCACGGCGGCGCCGGCCTCCTCCTCGGTCCACACCACCTGCGCCAGGTACTCCAGGTTGACCTGGTGCACGATGCCTGTGCCCGGCGGCACCACCCGCAAGTTCTCAAACGCCTGCTGCGCCCACCGCAGGAGCTGGTAGCGCTCCCGGTTCCGCTGGTACTCGTACCGGACGTTGGCCGCAAACGCCTGGGGCGTCCCGAAGACATCCACCTGCACCGAGTGGTCGATCACCAGGTGGGCGGGGACCACCGGGGTGACCCGCCGGGGGTCTCCTCCGAGTTCCGCCAGGGCATCCCGCATGGCGGCCAGGTCCACCACCACCGGCACCCCGGTGAAGTCCTGCATCAGGACCCGGGCCGGCAGGAAGGGAACCTCCCGGCGATCGGACACCGCCGGCTGCCAGGCCGCCAGGGCGCGGACGTCGTCCTCGGAAAACGGCGGCCTGCCGCAGTGGCGCAGCACGTTCTCCAGCAGGATCTTGACCGTCATCGGCAGCCTGTCCAGCGGGAGGGCCAGATCTGCGGCCAGGGCCTCCAGGGGGGCGTACGTCCACGTCCGATCATCCACGGTCAGCTGCGCCCGGGCGGCGCGCAGGTCAGCACCCACGGTCATCCTCCTGGGTGACAGCCATAGGGCCGTCGAGTGTCACGCTCTACCAGTATACAGCGCAGCCCGCGCAGCATGTGCGGGGGTGCGAGGCGAGTGTCGTCCCCCTCGTCCCGCAGAGCAGCGGAGTCACCGGGGAGAACTGGCTGCTGCCCGCAGGACGGAAGGCAGGTCCCGTCCCGCGGAGTCCTTGGGAACCCACGCGTCCACGCCCACGGCGCGGGCGGCCCGCGGGTACTCCTCCCACGCGTCGGGCACCAGGGCCACCACCACCATCCCCGGCCGCAGCCGTTTGGCGACCAGGCAGGCGGGGGGACCGCCGGGGCCGAACAGCCAGGGGTCCACCACCAGCACGTCGGGGGACACATCCCGCACCAGGCGCAGCGTCTCTTCCATCGTGGCGGCGCAGCCCACCACTTCCACGTCGGGAAGGGACCGCAGGACGGCGGCAAGGGCGTCCCGGGTCACCTTCTGGGCGTCGGCCACCAGGACCCGCAGCGGACGCGTACCGGCATCCATCACCGGAAACCGTACCAGATCGCCTCGGCGGGTGGGCATCGGCCGCCGGACCGATTCCGACCGCCCGGCCGGCGCCACCGGGGGAGGCAAAATCCGGCGCCCGCCCGATGGGCGCCGCCGGCGGCGCAGCCCATGATGGGGATGCGTGCCGGCGGCGGAGGGCGACCAGACCGTCGACGCCGGAACGGTCGGATCTCCCTTCCCGGTGCTGTCCCGGAAGGCGCCGTGCGCACCGCCCTCCCCGCCGGCCACGCGCCTTCCCGCCCGCCAGCGACTGCGGTGCGCCCCGGATCTCGACCCCGTCCTCTCTCCGACCGACAGGCCCTGGGGACTCCTCCGGCCGGGTATACGTCCGGGGGGATCCTTGTGCCCGAACGAGGCGCGCCGATGAAATGCAGCTGGCTGGCCGGGGCAGCTGAACGTCTACGTGGGCGACACCGCCGGCAACACCCTGACGACCGTCGATCCCCGCAGCGGAACGCCCGTCCAGACCCTGTCCGTCCGCGACCCGTATAATTTATCCTTCACGCCCGACGGGACCAAGGCCGCCACGGCATCTCGCTGGTGGACACCCGGCGCCTGGCGGAGGTGGCCTGTCTGCCGACCGGGCGGGGCGCCCACGGCCTGCACGTCAGCCGCGACACGCGGTGGCTGTACGTCAGCAACCGCCTGGAGGGGACGATCTCCGTGGTCGGCCTCGCCGCGCGCCGGGTGGTCGCCACCTGGCGGGTGGGGGGCAGCCCCGACATGATGCAGGTGTCCCCCGACGGGCGGGAGCTGTGGGTCAGCAACCGCTTTGACCGCACCGTGTCGGTGGTCTCCACGGCCGACGGCCGTGTGCTGGCCCGGGTCTCCGTCGGCGTGGGGCCGCACGGCCTCGCCTGCGTGCCGCAACCCGGCCGGTACAGCCTGGACCACAACGGCGCCTACCGGTAAGTCAGGCTGGCCCGCCCTCCCGCCGACGGCGCGGAGCCGAGGCGGCGATCGGAAGGAACGCCCTAGCGGATCTGCCCCCGGATCTCCCCGCCCGGATTCGCCCGGGTGTGGACGTTGACGTAGGCGGTGCCCTGGGCCAGGGCGGTGAGCAGCGCGCTCATGGGCTGGCCCGCCAGAGGTCCCATGAAGCTGGCCGCCGTGAACGTCCCCTCCCCCAGCACCCCGTTGGTGACGCCCGGAATCAGCCGCGGCGGCGGCGCCGCCGGGTACAGCCAGACCACCACCGGCCCGTTCTGGCCGGGCGGGGCGATGTGGATGTGGGCCATCATCACGTCGGTGGTCTCGAACACGCTGAGCCGGTAACGCACCGCGGCGCCTCCCGGCTGGACCTCGAACAGCGCCACCCCGTATCCGGGCGAGCTGTTCGGCGGCACCTGCTCGCTGCCGCTGAGCAGGGCGCTGAAGTGGGCGCGCGGCGCCTGGGCCGGAGCCGGGCCTGCCAGCACTCCGACCAGGGCCACCAGCACCATCACACGGGCGGCTGTCGTCATCGCGTCCTCCCCCCGCAGGATCCCGGCCCCCGGCCGGGTCGGTGAGTACCGCAAACTCGGGATAACGGTGACGGCCTCCTGTCACGAACCGGTAACGACATCTCAGAGGACGGCCGTCACCTTGCGCAGACCCCGCGGCCGGTCGGGGTCCAGCCCCCGCCGCCGGGCCACGTGATAGGCCAGCAGCTGCAGGGGGAGGATGTACACGTGCGGGGTGAGCGCCTCCTCGCTCACCGGGGGCAGCGCCACGGCCTGCGTGCCTTCCGCCAGCAGGGCCGCCTCCGAGGACAGGACCACCGTCCGGGCGCGCCGCGCCCGCAGGCGCCGCAGGACGCCCCGCAGGTGCGCGGCCACCCGCCCCGGAGGCGCGATCACCAGCACGGGAAAGCCGCGCCTCACCACCGCGATGGGACCGTGCAGGAGATCGGCCGAGGACAGCGCCTCGGCCACCACCCGGGCGCCCTCCTTGAGCTTGAGGGCCGCCTCCAGGGCGGTGGCGAAGTTGTACCCTCGGGAGGTGACGATGCACTCCCCCGCCCGCGCCAGGTGGTGGGCCACCTCCTCCACCGCCGGCTCGGTCCCCAGGGAGCGGGCCGCCAGGTCCGGCAGCTCCCCGTGGGCCCGGAGCAGGACGCGGTCGGCGGCGGCGTGGGCGACCAGCAGGCTCAGGCACATGAGCTGGGCCGTGTAGGTCTTGGTGGCGGCGACGCTGCGCTCCGGCCCCGCCTGCAGGCCCACCACTTCGTGGGCGGCGCGCGCCAGGGGTGAGCGGGTGTCGTTGGTCAGCGCCACCGTCAGCGCTCCTGCGGAGCGGGCCGCCCGGACGAACTCCACCACGTCCACAGACCGGCCGGACTGGGACAGACCCACCACCAGCGCTCCCCGCACCCGCAGGCGCCGCCCGTACAGCGTCACCACCGACGGTGCCGCCAGGGACACCGGAATCCCCAACCGGGTCTCGATGAGGTACCGCCCGTAGAGAGCGGCGTTGTCGGAGGTGCCGCGGGCGGCCAGAATCACCAGGGGTGGAGGACGCCGCCGCAGGCGCGCGCCCAGGGCCGCGAGGGTCCCCCCTTCCCGCCGGGCGAGGCGGGCGAACACGTCGGGCTGCTCGCGGATCTCCCGGAGCATCCAGCCGCCCGGAGGTCGCCGCGCCGTCATCCCACGATCCGCTCGCCGCCCACCCAGACCGCCCGCACCCGCAGGCCGGCGTCGAACAGGACCAGGTCGGCGATCCCGCCCACCGCGATCCGCCCCAGGTCGGGCCGGCCCAGAATCCGCGCGGGGGTGGACGACGCCATGGCGATGACGTCCCGCAGGGGAAAGCCCAGGGCCACCATGTTGCGCACCGCCTGGTCCAGAGCCAGCACGCTGCCGGCGATGGTGCCATCCGCCAGGCGCGGCACGTCGGTCACCCGGACGCGGCGGCTTCCCAGGCGGGCCCTCCCGCCCCGCAGGCCGGCCGCCGCCACCGCGTCCGTCACCAGGACCGTCCGCCGGGGCCCCTTGAGCCGCGCCGCCAGGCGCAGCACCGCCGGGTGGACGTGCACGAAGTCGGCGATGAGGCTGACCGCCACCTCCTCGTGCTCCAGCGCGGCGACGACGATGCCCGGGTCCCGGTGGTGGACCGCCCGCATGCCGTTGAAGAGGTGCGTGACCAGACTCACGCCCGCCGCGAACGCCTCCCGGGCCTGATCGTAGGTGGCCCCGGTATGCCCGGCGGCCACGGCCACCCCGCGCTCCCGCAGCAGGCCGATCAGCGCCCCGGCGCCGGGCAGCTCCGGCGCCAGGGTGACCAGGCGTACCAGGCCGGGATGGCGGTCCAGCAGGGCGGCCAGCTGGCCGCGGTCCGGGGGGCGGAGGTACCGCGCGGGGTGCGCGCCCCGGTACTGAGGGTTGAGGTACGGCCCTTCCAGGTGGAGGCCGCCCACCCGGGGACCGCCGGACAGCCGGCTCCACCGCTCCCAGCGGTCCAGGGCCGCCGCCAGCGCGGCAGGGGGAGAGGTGATCAGCGTGGGCAGGAACGTGGTGACCCCGCAGGAGGCCAGATAGCGCCGCGCCCGGTCCACGTCGGCGGGCCGCCGGCAGGTCAGGAAGTCGGCCCCGGCGGCGCCGTTGACCTGCAGGTCGATCAGGCCCGGAGCCAGGATCCCATCCGGCGCCGCCACGTCCGCCCGGCCCGACGATCCCCGGCGGACCGCGGCGATCCGGCCGTGGCGGACCTCCACGGTGCCGGGGGTCAGGTCTCCCGAGGGAGTGACGACCCGGCCGGCGGAGATGACCTGGACCGGCGGAGTCTGCATGCGGGCTACAGCAGGGGCACGCGCCTGCGGTACCGCTCCAGGAGGGCGGCGTTGCGCTCCTGCCCGCCCTCCACGTTGGCGCTGACCCACACCGGCAGGGCGACACCCGACGCGGCGGCCAGTTCGCCCAGCCGGACCAGCAGCAGGTTCCACAGGAAGACCCCTGCCAGCGTGGACAGAGGCATGGTGGGCGTTCCGGTGCCCGGGTCGAGGGCCGCGTCCCCGTACGGGACGAGGGTGTCCAGGAGATGGTCAACCACATCGCCCAGGCGGCAGGGATGGCGGGCGGGGGCCCGGCCCATGTGCTCCCGGGACACCACCCCCACCGTGGGGGTCCCCGCGGCACGGAACTCTTCGGCCATCTCCACGGGCACGGGGTTGATGCCCGAGTGGGAGAAGATCACCGCCAGGTCGGCCGGCGTCGGGCCGACCCGCCGCACCAGCGTCCGACCCAACCCCGCCGTCCGCTCCAGCTGGGTGCTGGCCGCAGCCCCCTCCAGGGGCAGGAGGGCCGGGTGGTACACCGGGTACACGCACGCCAGCCCTCCGGCCCGGTAAAACCCTTCCAGGACCAGGGCCACCGAATGCCCCGTGCCGCCGAGAAAGATCAGCCCATCCGCCCGCACCACCTGAAGCATCGCCCGGGCCACCTGCTCCACCGCGTCCCGGTTGGTCTCTTCCACGCGGGCCAGGTGACCCCGCATCCGCGAGCCGGCGGGCGGGGACGCTACAGCCATCCCTGTTCCCGCAGCCGCCGGGCCAGTGTCTCCTTCAGCCCGGCGCTGTCCAGGAAGTTGCGGACCTCGATGACCACCGGAGCCGCCCCCGCCAGCTCGGCCACGTGCAACCCCTGAGCCAGAATGACGTCGGCACCCATGCCGCGGGCGGACGACAGGTCGGCGTGCTCCACCCGGGCGGGGATGCCCAGCTCGGCGAGGGCCTTCTCGGCGGTCATCTTCAGGATCAGGCTGCTGCCCATGCCGACCCCGCACACGGTCAGGACCTTCAGCGGACGGTCACGGGTCACGCGCACCTGTCACGACCCCGCAAACGGCGCCAGGACCAGGCGCAGCACCCAGATGAGGATGTACCAGTCCGGGTCGCCCAGAGTCGCCAGTTCGGGCGCGGTGTGGGACAGCAACCCCCAGGCGGTGGCCTGGCCGATGGCCAGGAACAGCCCGTTGATCACCCCGCCCAGCACCGCACCCCTCCACCCTCCGAAGGCGTTGCCGAACACGCCGGCGCCTCCTCCGGGGAAGAACAGCATGATCATGGGCGGCACCAGCGTGAACCACCCCAGGGCGCCGAAGACACCCATCAGGATCAGGAACACCACCGTCCCCGACAGGAAGCCGATCAGGACCGCCGTGGGAGCCATGGGAAAGACCGTGGGCACGTCCAGGGCCGGCTTGCTGCCCGGGATGATCCGGTCGCTGATGCCCTTGAACGCCGGCACGATCTCGGCCAGGAACATGCGCACGCCGAACAGCAGGATGGCGATGCCGGCTGCGAACCGCAGGCCCACCACGATCCCCCACACCCAGGGATCAATGGTCTGGCTGAACTTGCGCGCCTGCTCGAGCACCAGCGCCTTGTCGGCAAAGGCAATCCCCAGCAGCATGATGGCCCCGATGACGATGCCGTTGGCGGCGTTGATGTCCTTGAACACCGACAGCCTCCCGGGCAGCTGCACCCGCTCGGTGTCGTGTGTCTCCCGGCTGCCCACGTAGCGGCCCAGCCACGCCGCCAGGAAGCACCCGGCCGAACTGGTGTGGCCGAACCCCCAGTCGTCGGACCCGATCACCTGGCGCATGTACCGGGCGATGTACATGGGCTGCACCGACCAGTACAAGGCCACGATGACGCTGCCCCACAGCACCAGGGCCGTGGCACTGATGCCGGGAAACGCCTCAATCAGCACCGCGGCCACCACCACGCTGATCCAGAACATCAGGTGGCCGGTGAGGTACACGTAGCGAAAGGCGGGGACAAGCCGCACCAGCACCACGTGGATGAGGAAGCCGATGGCGATGATCAGGGCCACCGACCCGCCGCGCTCCTGGAGAAAATCCCCCAGGGTCTTGGCCGCCTGGGGAGGCCGCAGGCCGAAGGCGCTGGACAGGATGGTCTGAAAGGACACCAGGCCGCCGACGAAGACGTCAATGCCCACAAAGAGGATGAGGACGCCGATGGTGGCGCGCAGAGCTCCCGCCACCACCTCTTCGGTGCGCCGCCGTTGCAGGGCGTAGCCCACCAGGGCAATCAGCCCGATGAGGATCGCGACCTGGTTGAAGAGGTTGTTCGCGATCCACGTCAGCAGCTGGGATAACCACTGCATGCGATCGCCCCCTTCGGTGTGGTCTGCCTGCCTCACCTCGCCCGCCCGGTGATTCGACGGCGGCGGCACCCTCCCCTGGGGTATGGCCGCCCGCGCGCGCCGGGAGCCGCCCGCGACTCCCGGGAGTCCTGATCGGGCTACCGCACGAATCCGAACGGCGGCGGGGGCGTCACCGAGGCCACCCGGATGCGGGCGTCCACCACCGCGGCGCCGTGGGGGTGGACGATGATGGGGTTGCAGTCCAGCTCCACCACCTGGGGCAGGTCCTCCACCAGGGCCGCCACCCGCAGGATGGCGTCCTCCAGGGCCGCCACGTCCATCGGCGGGCGGCCCCGGAACCCCCGCAGCACGGGAGCGATCTTCAGTTCCTCGATCATGCTGCGGGCGTCGTCCCGCCCCAGAGGGGTCAGGCGCACCGAGACGTCCCGCAGGACCTCGACCATGACGCCGCCGGCCCCGCAGGCCACCACCGGGCCGAAGTGGAGGTCGGAGACCACGCCCACCAGCATCTCCACGCCTTCCGGCACCATCTCCTGGACCACGAACCCCTCCACCCGGTGTCCGGCGGCGGCCAGCGCCCGCGTCATCTCCTCGGCCGCGCGCCGCACCGCCTCCGCGCCCTCCAGGCGCAGGCGCACGCCTCCCAGGTCGGTCTTGTGGACCACGCCCGGCGCCACCGCCTTCAGGGCGACGGGACAGCCCAGCTCCTCCGCCGCCGCGGCGGCGTCGGCGGGGCTGGCCACGACCCGCTGGCGGGCGAGGGGCAGCCCGTAGGCAGCCAGCACCGCCTCCACCTCCCGGGGGGTCAGCCACCCCTCCCCCCGCCCCAGCGCCTGCGCCACCACCGCCGCCGCCTCGTCGCGCCGCAGGCCCTCCAGCTCCACCGGCGCGGCCGGGGGCCGGCCGCGCCACTCGCCGTAGCGGGCCACCCGGGCGAGGGCGATGGCGGCGCTTTCGGGAAAGGCGTACGACGGCAGGCCGACGTCGGGGCGGCGCAGGATCTCGGGCACCCCCCGCGACGACATGAACACGGTCAGCAGCGTCGTCCGCCCGTTGATCTCCCGGGCGGCGGCCACGATGGCCTCGGCCACGTCCTCGGCGCGGGTCACCAGGGGCGGGATGAAGATCACGATCACCGCATCAACCTGGGGATCGTCGGCCACGATGCGGATCGCCTGCCGGTACTGATCGGGGGTGGCCGAGGCGATCAAATCCACGGGGTTGGCGGTGCTGGCTTCGGGAGGCAGGATCTCCCGCAGGCGCGATTGGGTCCGCTCCTCCAGCACCGGCACCACCAGGCCCTCGGCCTCGCAGGCGTCGGCGCACAGGATGCCCGGCCCGCCGGCGTTGGTGACGATCGCCACCCGCCGCCCCCGGGGCGGAGGCTGGGTGGCGAGCAGCGCTGCCACGTCAAACATCTCCTCGAGGGTGTCGGTCCGGATGACCCCCGCCTGTCGGAACAGCGCGTCCACGGTGATATCCGAGGCTGCCAGCAGCGCCCCCGTGTGGGAGGAGGTGGCGCGGGCCCCGGCCGGGGAGCGTCCGCTCTTGACCACCACGATGGGCTTGGAGCGCCCCACCCGGCGGGCGATGCGCGAGAACTTGCGGGGGTTGCCAAAGGACTCCAGGTACATGAGGATGACCGTCGTCCGCGGGTCGGCCTCCCAGTACTCCAGCAGGTCGTTGCCGGAGATGTCGGCCTTGTTGCCGATGCTGACGAAACCCGACATCCCCAGCCCCAGGGACGCCGCGTAGTCGATCACGGCCAGCCCCAGGGCCCCGCTCTGGGAGTAGAACCCGATCTTCCCCGGCGGGGGCATCACCGGGGAGAAGGTCGCGTTGAGGGGGCACTCCGGGTCGGTGCTGAGGATCCCCATGCAGTTGGGTCCCACCAGGCGCATGCCGGCCGCCCGGCAGATCTCCACCAACTGGCGCTGCCTCTGCCGCCCCTCCTCCCCGATCTCGGCGAAGCCGGCCGAGATCACCACCAGGGCCCGCACCCCTTTGCGGGCGCACTGCCGGGCCACCTCCAGGACGTGCTCCGCCGGGACGGTGATCACCGCCAGGTCCACGGGGCCGGGAATCAGTTCCACCGAGCGGTACGCCGGCACCGACTGCACCACCGCCGCGGCCGGGTTCACCGGATAGACGGGTCCGGGGAAACCGCTGGTGAGCAGGTTGTGAAACACCTCCCCGCTGATGGTCCCCCGCTGGCGGGAGGCCCCGATGACGGCGATGGAGCGGGGCCGGAAGAACCAGCGCACCGCGTTGATGGCGGCGATGCGGTCGCGCTCCCGGAACCGCTCCAGGGCCTCCGGCGACAGCTGGGTGGGGAACGTGACCACCAGCTCTCCCGTCCCGGCCCGGACCTCGATGGGGAAGCCCGAGTCCCGGAAGACGGCGATCATCTGGTGGTTGGCCGGCAGTACGTAGGCCTCGAAGACCTGGACGCCGCTGGCGGCCGCCGCCTCCGCCAGTTCGGCCAGCAGGATCGTCCCCACCCCGCGGCCCTGATAGTCGTCGGCCACCACGAACGCCACCTCGGCCCGGTCGCCGTCCACCAGCGCGTACACGCCGTGGCCGATGATGCGCTCGGGCGAGCCCGTGGTGGCCACCAGGCCCACGCGCCGCACCCCGTCGGCGGCGGCCTCGCGCCGGGCGGCCTCGGCCAGGAAGTCGTCGGAGACGTCGGCGAAGAACCGCTGGGCGCGCGAGGCCGGGCTGAGCCCCCGGAAGAACTGCAGCAGGGGCACGGCGTCATCGCTGCGGACGGGGCGTACCCGGACCGTGGTCCCGTCCCGCAGAACCACGTCCACCGCCCGGCGGGCGGTGGGCTGGGAGGGGAGGGGGTCCGAGGCCATCGCGTGCTGGCCGGGGGCGACTGCCGGTGGTCAGGACACCCGCTCTCCGGACGCCGCCGCCCGGGACGTCAGGCGGGCCCAGTTGTCGTCCACCCACGCCTGGAGCTCCGCCACCCGGGCCTCATCCGCCAGCAGGTGCTTGAACCGGCCCTGTCTCTCCAGCCACGCGCGGACGGGCAGAGGCTCCCGGGGGATGTAGGTGAGCCGGTAGCGCGCGCCGTCCTCGACCTCGTACAGGGGCCAGTAGCGGGTCTCCACGGCCAGGCGGGCGATCTCCACCAGCTGGTCGGGCGGGTAGTCCCACCCGGGCTGGCAGGGGGTCAGGACGTTGATGAAGGTCGGGCCGGAGGTGGTCAGGGCCCGGCGCAGCTTCTTGGCCAGGTCGCCCCAGTGGCTGATGCTGGCCTGGGCCACATAGGGCATGCGGTGGGCCGCCATGATCTCCGTCAGGTCCTTGCGGGGCTGCACCTTGCCCGGCAGCACGGCGCCCGCGGGAGAGGTGGTGGTGCGGGCGCCCTGAGGGGTGGCGCTGCTGCGCTGGATGCCGGTGTTCATGTAGCCTTCGTTGTTGTAGCAGATGTACAGGAAGTCGTGGCCTCTCTCCGCGGCCCCCGACAGGCTCTGCAGGCCGATGTCGTAGGTGCCCCCGTCGCCGCCGATGGCCACCACCTTGGGCCGGCGCGCCAGGCGGCCGCGGGCCTGCAGCGCCCGGGCTGCCGCCTCCACCCCGGACGCAGTGGCCGCCGCGTTCTCGAAGGCGTTGTGCAGCCACGGCACCGGCCACGCCGAGTACGGGTAGATGGTGGACACCACCTCCAGGCAGCCGGTGGCGTTGACCACCACCACCGGTTCCGGGGCGGTGGCCAGCAGGAGCCGGATGATCATGGGGAACCCGCACCCGGCGCACGCCCGGTGCCCCGGGGCCAGCCCCTCGGCCCGCTTGGACAGCTCCCGCAGGTTCAGCGCCATCGCGTCCCCTCCTCAGACCCCATCGCCGGTGCCCAGGTAGCGCACTCCCCCGGGCGCCTCCTCGACCAGGCGCCCGACCTGCTCCAGGTCTTCCTCCCGCAGTTCGCGCCCTCCCAGGCCGAAGATCACGTCGGTCACCACCGGCCGCCGGACGGCGCCGTAGAGGGCGGCGCGGAGCTCCACCCCCAGGGGACCGCCGAGGGTGGACAGGGTGTCGGCACGTTCCATCACCACCACGTGCTCGACCCCGGCCAGGGCCGCCCGCAGCGCCTCCGCGGGGAACGGGCGGAAGACGACCGGCCGCACCAGCCCGACGGCCCGGCCCGCCTCCCGCCAGCGGAGCACCGCTTCCTCCACCACCCCCGCGTACGACCCCATCAGGACGACGGCGGCCCGGGCCGCCTCCATGGCCACCGGCTCCACGAAGACGGGCAGCGACCGCCCGAAATGCTCGCGGAACGCCGCCGCCTCCCTGGCGATGATCTCCGCCGAGCGGGCGACCGCCTCGGCCAGGGCGCGGCGGAAGTCCATGTAGGAGTCCGGCAGGGCCAGCGGGCCGATGGTGATCGGCTCGGGACTGTCCAGGAAGTGATAGTGGTCGTCGGGCCCCGGCCCCACGAACGCCCGTACGGCGTCGTCGCCGTAGACGTCCACCACCTCCAGGCTGTGGCTGAGGGTGAACCCGTCCAGCCCCACCATGACCGGCAGCCGCGCCCGCTCCGCCACCCGGACGGCCAGGATGGTCAGGTCGTATGCGTCCTGCACATCCTTGGCGTACAGCTGCAGCCAGCCGCTGTCGCGGGACCCCATGGCGTCGCTGTGATCGCCGTGGATGTTGATGGGAGCCGACAGGGCCCGGTTGGCCACCGCCATGACGATGGGCAGGCGCAGGCCGGCGGCGATGTAGAGAATCTCGTGCATCAGGGCCAGGCCCTGGGACGATGTCGCCGTCATGACCCGGGCGCCGCAGGCGGCGGCCCCCACGCACGCCGACAGGGCCGAGTGCTCGGATTCCACCGGCACGAACTGCGTCTGCACCACCCCGTCGGCCACGTACTGGGAGAACTTCTCCACCACCTGGGTGCTGGGCGTGATGGGGTAGGCCGCCACCACGTCGGGGTTGATCTGCTTCCACGCCAGGGCGACCGCATCGTTGCCGGTCAGTCCCAGCCGGCGGGTGGGCGCCAGGACGCTCATGGCTGTCCCTCCGGAACCATGACGATGGCGTGGGCCCGCGGCGGACAGACGGCCGCGCACACGCCGCACCCCTTGCAGTGATCCAGGTCGATGCCCACCACCCGGCCATCCCGGGCCTGGATCGACGAATCGGGGCAGTACAGCCAGCACAGCATGCAGTGGATGCACCGCTCCAGGTCCAGGACCGGCCGCTCGGTCCGCCAGGTCCCGGTCAGGAAGGCCCGACTGGTGCCCCCGGCAATGACCGGGCCGCGGTCAAGGGCGCGCCACGATGCCTGCGTGCTCACGGGCCACCTCCTCCATGGCCTGCCGGGCCGCCGCCAGGTTGGCGGCGACCACCTCCTCGCGGAACTCCGCGGCCAGCCGGCGGGGCAACCACGTCACAAACGGCTCCCGCAGCGCGGGGAGGAGCACCGCCACCACCGCTGCCAGCATGGGGACGTTGGGGATGTCCCGGCCCAGGTGCTGGCGGGCGATGCGGGAGGCGTCCACCGCCACCACCCGCCCGGCGGCGACCCCCGGCACCTCCACGGCGCCGGGCGCGTTGACCAGGACCCAGGTGCGGGCGTCCACCCCGGCGGTGGTGGCGGGAGCCTGCAGCAGCCCGCGATCCAGGACCACCAGCACGTCCGGCCTCTCGATGGGCCCGCGGCGGCGGATGGGATCCGGGCCGATGCGGGTGAACGCCTGCACCGGAGCCCCGCGCCGCTCGGGTCCGAACTCCGGGGCGGCCTGCCCGTAGCCGCCCATGTCGATCACCCACTCCGCCAGCAGTGCCGCCGCGGTCTTGGCCCCGAACCCTCCGCGGCCGTGCCAGCGGATGTCCATCCGGGGAATGGCCACGCCCATCCCGTACCCTCCCGCGCCACCTCCGGCACGGATGCCGGAGACATCGAGTCCCGCCCGGCACACCGCGGACGGCCCTGTTCCCACCGTAGCCCGCGGTCCGGGGCGGAACCATCGGGCGCAGGCGGTATTTGGCGGTCGGTTGCTCCCGCCATCGGGTCGGCGCCCGAGCGAAAATCAGCTTTCCGCCCGATCCGCTCCCGGGCGCGCCGCGCCTACGCTCAACACCGATGCTGGAGATTCCCGAACACCGCCGGCGTTTCCTGGCCGAGGTGCGACACGCCCGGCTCCTTCTGGAGCAGGCCCGGGCCGAGCACCGCCGCGCCCTGGAGCAGGAGCGCGGGACGCTGACCACCTCCCGGGTGCGGTTGCGGGAGGACCGGCGCCAGCACCGGCGGGTCCTGGACCAGGTCCGGTCCCGGATGGCGGAAGAGCGGCGCTATCACCGGGAGGCCCTGGCGGCCAACAAATGGCTGCTGGCCCTGGTGGACCGCCTGCTGCCCCTGTGGGGGCCTCCCCGCCGCGCGGGCGGCCGCCCCCCTGCCCGAATACAGCCGGCGCCCGATGCCAAATCGGGCGCGCGCCCGATGGGACGTCCCTCCGCCGCCCCCTACCCTGGCGCCGGGTGAGAGGGATGGCCCGCTACGAGCAGGTCCTGATGGGAGAGAGCCCGCCTCGGGGCGTGGGGCGGCCGGACGAGCACGCCCGGATGCTGGAGGGCGAATGGCAGAGGGTCCGGGCGGCTCGGGAGGCGACGCGCCGCGAGGCGCGAGCGCACCGGCGGGCGCTGGAGGCGGTACGCGAGGAGGTCGCCCGCAGCCGCCGGTATCACCGGACGGCCCTGCGGCAGAATCGCTGGATCCTCGCGCTGGCCGAGAGGCTGCTGGCGCCGCGCCGGGCCGCGGAGACGCCCTAGATCACCCACAACGCGAAGCCAGGGGCGCGCCCCGGCGGCGTCAGGAGGCCACGGGCGGCCGGTCCACAGCGTCGCCCGGGGCGACGACCACCTCGTGGGTGATGGCCGCCGTCGCCCGCAACATCGCCGCCACCGAGCAGTAGCGATCCAGGGAGAGAGCCACCGCCCGCCGCACCGCCTCCGGATCCAACCCCGGTCCCCACGCCGTATACCGCATGCGGATCGCGGTGAAGACCCGGGGCGGCTCAGGCGCCCGCTCCCCCGCCACGTCGATGCGCAGCCCCGCCAGGGGCGCCCGCATCTTCTGCAGGATGCTCACCACGTCGATCCCCGAGCAGCCCGCCAGGGCGGCCAGAACCGTTTCCATCGGCGAGGGCGCCACCCCGGTGCCGCCCGCCTCGGGGGAGGCGTCCATCAGCACGGGAGCCGCCCCCGCCGGCCCGCCGACGAAGACCATCGGCGCCCGCCACTCCACCCGCACCTCGGCCATCGCCGTCACCTCCCCGTGCGGGCGGCCCTCTCCGGCCCGCGCGGTCGGGGAGCCTCGTGCAGGTTGAGGAAGAGCTGGACGATGTCGCTGGCGCTGACGATACCCACCACCTTGCCCGCCCGCACAATGGGGATCCGGCGCACCATCTGGTCGAGCATCAGCCGCGCGATCTCCTCCACCGGCGTGTCCTCCTGGGCCACCACCGGGTCGGGGGTCATGATGTCCTCGACCCGGGCGTCTTCCCCGGCCCGGCGCGCCAGGTCCATGAAGCTCACCATGCCCAGCAGCTGGCCTTCCGGGGTGGTGACCGGCGCCCCGTGGATCCGGTAGCGCAGCAGGACGTCGGTCGCCTCCTCGACGCTCATGTCCGGGGACAGAGTGATCACATCCTTGGTCATGATGTCCCGCGCCTCCATCGGTCCACCTCCCGAGTCTGTCCCCCGCACGCCCGCCGCAGATTGCCTGCGGCGGGGAGGGTCATCCCTACAGTACCACCCCGGCCTCACGCGCCAGGGCCAGAACCTCCTCGCGCCGGGGCATGGACGGCTGGGCGCCCGCACGGGTCACCGACACGGCGGCCGCCACGGTGGCAAATCGTACGGCACCGCGCAGGTCCCGCCCTTCGGCGAGCGCCACCGCCAGCGCCGCCGCAAAGGCGTCGCCGGCCGCCGTCGTGTCCACGGCCTGCACCGGCACAGCCGGCGCGAGCTCCCGCACCCCGTCCGCGGCCACATAGGACCCGCGCTCGCCGAGCTTGATCACCGCAGCCCGGCAGCCGCGCGCCAGCAGCGTGTCGGCCGCCCGCCGGGCGCCGTCGGCGTCGGCGGGATCCACGCCCGTCAGCGCCCGGGCTTCCACTTCGTTGGGGTTGATCACCGTCAGCAGCCGGTACAGGGACTCAGGCAGCGGGTCGGCGGGGGCGGGCGCCGGATCCAGGATCACCCGGCACCCGGCCTCCGACGCAAGCCGCGCCGCGTGGAGAACCACCGGCACCGGCACCTCCAGCTGGAGCAGCACCACCTGGCTGGCGGCCAGGACATCCCGGGCGGCCTCCACGTCGTCGGCGCTGACCCGCATGTTGGCGCCGCTGGCCACCACGATGGTGTTGCGTCCTGCCTGGTCCACGGTGATCAGGGCCACGCCGGTGCTGGCCTGCGGGTCCTCCCGCAGGTGGCGGACGTCGACTCCTTCGGCGGCCAGCCCGTCCCGCAGGGCGCGCCCGAACGCGTCTGCGCCCACCCGTCCCACCATCGCCACGGACGCTCCCAGCCGGGCCGCGGCCACCGCCTGGTTGGCCCCCTTGCCTCCGGGAAAGGTGGCAAAGGTTCCCCCGATCACCGTCTCCCCCACCTGGGGCAGCCGGGGAGCGGTCACCACCAGGTCCATGTTGGCGCTGCCCACCACCGCAATCCGCACCATGCCGTCCTCCCCCGCCCTCACCTCTTCGCGCCCCGGAGGAGATCCCCATCCCGGGCGCCCCGGCGGCTGCGTACTCAGAGCGCCGGGCGCTCAATGCCATCTTCCCTCTCTCTATCCACAGACCTCGAACACATCTTCCGGATTGACGCGGCGGGGGCCCGCAGGGTACTTTGGAAAGTGCCTCGGTCACTTGGGGAAGTAGTAAGATCGGGCAGTAACGCTCACCCAAGGCCGGATAGTAACCGCCTCCGGAGCGGCCATGATCCGGTCCCACAGCGAGCGCGATGGTCCGATCCCATGACGACCCCGAGTGGCCGAGGTTAGTTGCTGTCGGGCCGCTCGACCACCCCCACGTCGCCGTCGAAGAAAATCCGCGTGCCGCACTCCTCCATCCGGGCCCGCAGCCAGCGGTGCAGCCAGGTCACGTCCTCGCCCCGGGCCCGAGTGGCGCGGAAGGTGGCGATGCGCACCGGATGGAGGCGGATCTGCGCCGCGCGGGCGCCGTCGGTCAGGACCTCAAAGAAGCAGGACAGGTCGTTGCGCTCCTCGGGATCCACCGCATAGTCGTCGATGAAGTCGCCCGTGGAGTACAGGAGGGGGCGCCCCCGGTACCACTCGATGCCCTGCACCGTGTGGTTGGAGTGCCCCCAGTACAGGTCGGCGCCCAGGTCCACCAGCTGGCGCGCCAGAGCCCGCATGGCCGGGGTGGGCGGACCCCAGTTCGGGCCCACGTGACCGGAGACGATCACGAACCCGGCCTCGCGTCGGGCGCGCTCCAGCGCCCGGCGCACGCGCTCCCGGTACGGCGGCCGCAGGCCGCGATCGTCGCCGGCCACGTAGAAGACGCCCGGGCGGTCCGGCCCCGCCTCCCAGTCGGGCTCGTTGTCGGTGAGGGCGACCACCGCCACCGTCCGGCCACCGGCCACCATGAGCGCCGGCGCCATGGCCTCCTGCAGGGTCTCCCCGGCGCCGGCGTAGCGGATGCTGCCGCCGCGCAGCAGCGCCAGGCATTCCCGCAGGGCGTCGTACCCGAAGTCCAGCACGTGATTGTTGGCCAGGCTCACGCAGTGGATCCCTGCGGCCCGCAGGGCGTCCAGGGCCCGCGGCCGCGCCCGGAAGTGAAACACCTTGGGGACCCAGGGGGACCCGCCCGTGGCGATCACGCACTCCAGGTTCACCAGGCGCAGGTCGACCCGCCGCCACAGGTCCAGGGTATCACCCCATACCCAGCCGGGGTCCACCGCCGGGTCGGCCAGGACATAACGGTCCACCAGCCGTCCCAGCATCACGTCACCGGCCAGTCCCAGGCGCATCACCGCCCCGAGAATAGCGCATAATGGTGGTGGAATGACAGACGCCGCCGTCGTGGTGCGCTCCGTCCGGGTCCCCGTGGAAGGAGGTGCCCTGGACGGCGACCTGGCGATCCCCGCCGCCGCCCGGGGAGTGGTGGCCTTCGCCCATGGCAGCGGCAGCAGCCGCCACAGCCCCCGCAACCGGTACGTCGCCCGCCGGTTGCAGGACGCCGGGCTGGCGACACTGCTGATCGACCTCCTGACGCCCGAGGAAGAAGACGTGGATCGGGCCACAGCCCACCTGCGCTTTGACATCCCGCTGTTGGGCCGCCGCCTGCTGGACATCGTGCGGTGGGTGGAGCGGGATCCGCAGACTGCGCCCCTGCCCCTGGGGTTGTTCGGGGCCAGCACCGGCGCGGCGGCCGCCCTGCGGGCCGCTGCCGAGCGGCCCGACCGGGTTGCGGCCGTGGTGTCGCGGGGAGGTCGGCCCGACCTGGCGGCCGACATCCTGCCGCGAGTGACGGCGCCGACCCTGCTGATCGTGGGCGGGCGGGACCTGCCGGTCCTGGACCTGAACCGGCAGGCCCTGGCGCTGCTGGGCGGTCCCGCGCGACTGGAGATCGTTCCCGGCGCGGGCCACCTGTTCGAGGAGCCCGGAGCGCTCGACCGGGTGGCCGGGCTGGCGGCGGAGTGGTTTCTCCAGCACCTGTCCTCCGCCCCGGGCAGCCCCCGCTCACCGGCCCCCGATGCCTGATCGCATTCCGGATCCCCGGCTGTCTCAGGCGGCGTGCGCCGCGGCCTCCTGAAGGATCGCCTCGGTGGCGCTGGTGCCCAGAAGGTCCGCTCCCGCGTCCAGCAACGCCAGGGCGTCGCGGTAGGACCGGATGCCTCCGGCGGCTTTCACCCCGACCGACCGCGGGACGATGCGGCGCAGCAGGGCCACGTCGGCGACCGTCGCCCCCGCCGGGCCGAATCCGGTGCTGGTCTTGACGTAGGCGGCCCCCGCCCGGGCGGCCAGGCGCGCGCCCAGGCGCTTCTCGGCGTCAGTCAGATAGCCCGTTTCCAGGATCACCTTGACCGGCCGGCCGGCGGCCTCCACCACAGCCCGGATGTCGTAGAACACCCGACCCAGATCGCGCTCCCGCAGGGCCCCGATGTTGATCACCATGTCCACCTCGGCCGCGCCCTGGGCGACCGCCTGGCGCGCCTCGGCCACCTTGGCCTCCGTGGTCTGGCCTCCGTGGGGGAACCCCACCACCGTGACCACCCGGACGGGTGAGCCCTCCAGGGCCCGCACCGCCACGGGCACGTAGCAGGGTTTGACCACGAGGGCCCGGACGCCCCACCGCCGGGCCAGCCCTGCGGCCTCCCCGGCGTCGGCGGCGGTCGTCTGGGGGCCCAGCACGGCGTGCTCGATGCGGCGTGCCAGCTCGGCAGGCGTCATCGCGCTCCTCCCACCCGGGGCTCGGGCCACAGGTCGCCCAGGGAGGCCCGACGGTCGTCAAACCGGTAGGTCAGACGGTTCTCCACCCCCACCACCCCGTCGGCGGCGGCCACCCACCGCTCCACCAGCTGCTTTTCGGACCAGCGATCTACCTCGCCCTCGAGGATCACCACGCCCTGGCGCACCTCGACCGTCAGCCGGCTGGTGTCCACCCACAGGTCGTGCAGCAAGCTCTCCCGCACCGCTGCGGCGATCTCCTCGTCCGAACGGGCCAGGGCCCGGACGATGTCGGCGCGGCTGACGATGCCCACCAGCCGCCCGCCGCGCATCACCGGCACCCGGTTGATCTGACGGCGGACCATCAGGGACGCCACCTCGGACAGCGGCGCCTCCTCGTCCACCGTCACCACCGGGGAGGTCATCAGGTCCCGGGCCCGCAGGCGCGGCCGGGCCTCCCCCACCGGCGCCAGGCGCGCCGGCCGCCGGAACCCGCGGGCTTCGGCGAGGAGCAGGTCGGCCTCGGTGATGATGCCCACCAGCTCCCCCTGGTCGGTGACCACCGGCACACCGCTGATGTGGTGGGCGGCCATCAGCGCGGCCACATCCTTGATCGGCGTGTCCGGCCGCACCGTGATCACCGGCGAGGTCATCACGTCCTTCGCCCGCAGGCGGATGCGCCCCGCGCGGACCAGCTCGGTCCGTCCGACCTCGTCCATCTGTCTCACCCCGCCACCGCGGCCGGCCGGGAGTCCCGCCGTGCGCCGGCGGGAATCACCAGGACGGGACAGGAGGCGTGGCGCAAGACCTCCTCCGCCACGCTGCCCAGCAGGACCCGCCTCCACCCCCGTCGGCCGTGGGTCCCCATCACGATGAAGGTGGCGCCCCACCGGCGCGACGTCTCCAGGATCTGCTCGGGAACCGACCACCCCTGGCAGACCTCCACGTCCGCCTGGACACCGCGCCGCCGAACGAGATCCCGCAGGGACTCTTCCAGCCGCTCCACAAACCTCTGCGGGGTGTCTCCTCTCTCCCTCTGGGCGTCGGCCACGTCGTCAGGGGTGAAGACGTGGAGGATCCGCAGTTCCGCCCCCAGCGGACGCGCCAGGTCTGCTGCCGCCTCCACCACCGCGTCCGACAAGGCCGACAGGTCCACCGGCACCAGGATCCGCTGCCGCATCGCAGGCCTCCCGTCAGGAGGCGGCGGCCAGGACCTGCGGGCCGACCCGGAGGGACGTGTGGGGAACGACCAGGACAGGCCGGCCGGCGCGGCGGAGGACGGCGTCCGCCACCCCGGGCCGCAGCGCCGGCAGGCCGCGGCGCGGCCGCGCCCCCACCACGACCAGGTCGGCGCCCAGGCGGTTCGCCGCCGAGACAATCGCCCCCGCCACGTCGCGGTCTTCGATGACCTCCAGGCGCACCGACACGTCGGTGTCGCCGATGCCGGCCTCCGCCAGGGCGTCCCGCATCTCCGCCCGCAGGTGGTCCACGTACTCGTCCACGGGCATCCCGGTGTCTCCCAGCAGCCTCTCGTACTCCTCGGGGTCGAAGACGTGCACCACCACCAGCTCGGCGCGCCAGCGCTCGGCCAGACCGACGGCCTGGGCCAGCAGGACCGGCGCCGTGTCGGAGAGGTCGGTGGCCACCAGCACCCGGCGGACGCGCTCCATGGATGTCGCCTCCCGTCTGGGCTTCCGCCTCCACGGTACGTCCCGGCACGGCGCCCGGCCATCGGACGCCCGCCCGAATTGGGTCTCGGTCCCCGGCCCGAGGACCGGTCCGGCGAGGCTACGCCAGAAAGGGCCGGCGCGGCGGGCGGTCCAGCCCGCCGCGCCGGGACAAAAACGTGACCCGGTCAGGCCCGCGCGGGCCGCCGGGCCACCAGGTTCTCCAGAAACTCCTCGTGGCGGACCTCGTCGGCCAGCAGGCTGCTGGCCAGGGCGTAGGTCACGGGGTCCTTGCCAAAGGTCATCTTGGCCAGACGGTTGTAGGCGTCGATGGCGGCGCGCTCGGCCCGGATCTGGTCTTCCACCATCCCCTCGGCGTCGCTCCAGTCGCGGCGGGGAGCCGTCCAGGGCCCGTTGGCGCCCGCCTCCCACTCCCGGGGGTGTACCACCGGGTCGCCCCCGAGCTCGATGATCCGGCGGGCCAGCTTCTCGGCGTGGCCCAGCTCGTCCATGGCCTCCTCCTTGAAGTGCTCGGTCAGCTCCTCCCCGTGGAACCCTTCCGCCACCTGCGCGGTGATCCAGTAGGAGTAAAACGCCAGCAGCTCGTCCAGGTAGGCCCGGCGCAGCTGCTGGACCAGCTCGTCCACGTTGACCTCCACGATGGCGCGCCCTTTTTCACCCATGCGCGATCCCTCCCATGTGTGTGGAGTGTGACGGGTCCGGTGCGATCATAGCCCGTCCCCCCCGTCCGGGGAAACCCCTCCGCCGCCCGGACTTCCATCCTCCCGCCGGGCGGAGGACCGGCCCCCGGCGCCGAAGATCCCAGGGACACGACCGGCCCACGAGGTGATGGCATGCAGCCAACCGGCCCGATCCACGTCCGGCGCATTCTGGCGGCCACCGACTTCTCCCCCGGAGCCGAACGGGCGCTCCTGTGGGCGCGGACCCTGGCGGACGCGTTTGGCGCCGAGCTGGTCATCCTTCATGTCCTGGACCTCAGCCTGGCCGGGGCGGCGGGGCTGCCCACGGAACTGGCGGCCATGCCGGCGGTGGGACAGCTGATGGACCGCCTGCGCAGCGAGGCCAGCAGCGAGATGACCAAGCTGGCGGCCCGCCACCCCCGGGCCCGGACCCTGCTGCGGGAGGGCAGCCCCCGGACCACCATCCTGGACGTCGCCCGGGAGGTGGGAGCCGACCTGATCGTGGTGGGCACCCACGGCCGCACGGGGCTGGCCCACGTCTTCTTCGGCAGCGTGGCCGAGCACGTGGTCCGCCACAGCCCCGTACCGGTCTTGACGGTCCGCCAGGAGTAACCTATCGTAAGCCCGAAGGGGAGTAGCCTCGGAGCACCCCTCCGTGGCCGGGCCGTCATCACGATCCGCAGGGATCCGGCCCGGCCTCCCGCCAGGATATGCCGGGACGCCCGGGCGTCCCGGAGCGCGCGGGGGCGAGACCTTCGCTGCAGGATTGCGGCGGAGGTCTCGCCCCCGATGCGTCTGGAGACCCGCCGCCGGGAAGGAGAGGGGACATGTCGTCGGTGGGCACGCCGTGGCTGTGGGCGGGTTTCTCCCTCCTGATCGCGGGGTTGCTGGCGCTGGACCTCGGCGTCTTCCACCGCCGGGCCCATGAGATCCGCCCCCGGGAAGCCCTGGCGTGGAGCGTGGTCTGGATCGCGCTGGCCCTCCTGTGGGGCGCCGGGGTGTGGTGGCGCTTCGGGCCCGAGCGCGGCCTGGAGTACCTCACCGGCTACCTCATCGAAAAAGCCCTCAGCGTCGACAACATCTTCGTGTTCCTGGTCATCTTCAGCTACTTCGGGGTGCCCGCCGAGGCCCAGCACCGGGTCCTGTTCTGGGGCATTGTGGGCGCCGTGGCCTTCCGCATGGTCTTCATCCTGGCGGGGGCGGCGCTGCTGGCGGCGTTTCACTGGACCATCTACCTGTTCGGAGCCGTCCTGGTGATCACCGGGATCCGCATGCTGCGCGGGCGGGAGCCCGAGGTGCATCCCGAACGCCATCCGGTGATCCGCTGGCTGAAGCGCCGCCTGCCGCTGGTGGCCCGCTACCACGGGGGGCGATTCGCGGTGCGCGAGGCGGGCAGACTCCGGGCGACCCCGCTGGTGCTGGCCCTGGTGACGGTGGAGCTCTCCGACATCCTGTTCGCGGTGGACTCGATCCCGGCCATCTTCGCCGTGACCCGGGACCCGTTCATCGTCTACACGTCCAACATCTTCGCCATCCTGGGCCTGCGCGCCCTGTACTTCCTGCTGGCCGGACTGCTGGCGCGGCTGCGGTACCTCCACGTGGGACTGGGGCTGGTCCTGGTTTTTGTGGGGATCAAAATGGTCCTGGCCGAGGTCGCCCCCATCCCCATCGGGCTGTCGCTGCTGGTGGTGGCCGGCCTGATCGGTACAGCGGCGGCTGCCTCGGTGGTCCGCCCGGAGGTTCGAGCGCCGGCCGGAGGCGGGGCGTCCGCCGCCCCGCCTCCGGATGTCCCCCACCCGGATGCCCCGCGGTCGTGAGGCTCCCGGCCCGCCCGCCGGACGACAGCGCGGGTGTCAGGGATAGATGCCCCGGGTGTAGAGGGCGTCGGCCACCCGGCTGATGGCCTGAATGAGGGCCGCCACCCGCAGCCGCACCTTGTGCGCCTCGGCAGCCTGCCACACCCTGTGGAAGGCCCGGACCATCATGCGCTCCAGGTGGTGATTGACCTCCTCCTCGGTCCAGAAGAACTGCTGCAGCCCCTGCACCCACTCGAAGTAGGAGACGATGACTCCGCCGGCGTTGGCCAGGATGTCGGGGATGACCGGGATCCCCCGGTCGGCCAGCACCGCGTCTCCGTCCGGGGTGGTGGGCCCGTTGGCGCCCTCGGCCACCAGGCGGGCCGAGACGCGCTCGGCGATCCGGCCGTCAATCTGGCCCTCCAGGGCGCTGGGGATCAGGACCTCGCAGGGCAGCGCCAGCAGTTCCTCGTTGCTGACCCGGTCGGCGCCGGGGAAACCCACCACCGATCCGGTGGTCTGTTTGTACCGCAGCACCTCCCGGGGGTCGAGTCCCTTCGGGTTGTAGATTCCGCCCCGGGAGTCGCTGACGGCCACCACCCGGCAGCCCAGGTCGTGCAGCAGGTAGGCCGCCACCGACCCCACGTTGCCGAACCCCTGCACCACCACCCGCGCGCCGTTCAGAGGCAGATCGATCTGGCGCGCCGCCTCCCGGACGCACAGCATGACCCCCCGTCCGGTGGCCTCCACCCGGCCGTGGGAGCCGCCGATGCTCAGCGGCTTGCCGGTCACCACCGCCGGCACCGAATAGCCCCGGTGCATGCTGTAGGTGTCCATGATCCACGCCATCACCTGGGGGTTGGTGCCCACATCCGGGGCGGGGATGTCGCCTTCGGGGCTCATCAGGATCGAAATCTCGGTGGCGTACCGGCGGGTCAGGTGCTCCAGCTCGTTCTGGGACAGAGTCTTGGGGTCGCAGGCCACCCCGCCCTTGGCCCCGCCGTAAGGCAGGCCGGCCAGGGCGCACTTCCAGGTCATCCACATGGCCAGGGCCCGGACCTCGTTGAGGGTCACGTCGGGATGGTAGCGGATGCCGCCCTTGGTGGGCCCCAGGACCGTGCTGTGGTGCACCCGGTAGCCGG
>JAVHLZ010000015.1 GCA_031081675.1 Armatimonadota bacterium | reverse complement strand
GGGCGGTCCTCCCCGTCAACCCGGAAGGGGTTGGTTTCCAGCGGGAAGGATTCGTCACATGGCCCTCCTTTACTGTCAACACTAATGCGAAACAGGACAATCTAGGGCGAATGCGTCTGCACCCACGCCAGCGGATCCACGTACACGCCGTTGACCCGCAGGCCCCAGTGCAGGTGGGGCCCGGTGGCCAGCCCCGTGGCACCCACCCGGCCTACCTGATCGCCGCGGCGCACGGGCTGGCCCGGGGCGACCTCGACCGCGGACAGGTGCAGGTAGGACGTGACGATCCCCAGCCCGTGGTCGACCAGCACGGCGTTGCCGCTGACGGGCAGCTCCTCCGCCAGGCGCACGACGCCGCCGGCGGCAGCGCGGACCGGGGTGCCCTCAGGAGCTGCCAGGTCCACGCCCCGGTGAAAGCCGCGCACCTCGCCCTGGTAGACGCTGATCACGCCGTATCGGGAGGTCAGGCGGCCGCCCACCGGGAGAGTAAACCTGCCCTGCCACAGCTGCCGGTCGGCCAGCACCCGCAGCGCCCGGGCGACCCGCCGGGCTTCGTCCTGCAGCAGGGCCGGGTCCAACCGCGCGAGGTCATCGGGATCCAGCGTGAGGCGGCGTCGGGCGAACGGCACCCGCCGCACCGTGAGCGTGGTGCGGGCGAGGACGACCGGCCCGGCGGGGCCGACGGCCTCCACGGTCACCCCCCTGACTCCCGGGGCCGTGGTGGGATCGGTCGCCAGGTACGTCCGCCAGCGGTCGCGCTCGCGGTACAGCGCCCACTCGCGGCCGGCGAAGCGGACCACCGGCCGTCCCGGAGGGCCCGGACGGATCCAGACCGTCATCTCCACGGCGGCCCCCTGCCGCACCTCGGGAGCAGCCAGACGGAAGGATACTGTCGGAGGCGGGCTGGCGGCGGCGCCGGCCACTCCGGCCGCCACCAGCAGGCCGGTCAGGACCGCCTGTCTCATTCCGCCCCTGCCCATACCCGCTTCCGTTCCCCTTCAGGCTTGCGCGTCCGTATCGAGGGCGTGCACTCCCTTCCGCACGCTGCATTCGCTTGAAACCATTGTCCGGACCGGGCGCCTCTCCTGCGAGGAAGTCTGCGCGCTGGCCCCCTCGGGGCAGAGAACACACAGGAGCCCGATCGATGCGACTTCCGGCACGTCTTCGTGTCCTCCTGGGACACGTGCGCAGGTCCGTCCGGCGCGCCGCCAGCCCGCCCGCGTCCGCCGCGCGGCCGTTCCTGGACGCGCTGCAGGGCCAGACGCGGGTCGAACGCGCCATCACCGTGGTGCGCCTGGCCGTGCTGCTGGCGCTGCTGCCCCTGCTGCAGTGGGACGCCCTGACCCCTGAGAGCGAGATGGCCCTGACGGGGCTGTCGGTGTTGCTGGCGGGGTACGTGGCCGTCCTGTGGTTTGTCGTCCCCCGGCTGCGGTGGGCACCGACGCAGGACTTTCTGCTCACCGTCGACATCCTCGCCGTGGCAGCCCTCTGCGGGTTCACCGGGGGCATCCAGAGTCCGCTGCTGCCCCTGTTCTATCTGCCCATCCTGACCGCCGCGGTGCGGTTGAACCTCCGGCAGACCCTGCTGGCGGCCGTCGCCGTCTCCGCCATCGTGATCTGGATGTGGTCGGTGGCCGGCGGCGGGATCCAGGCCCTGGGATCCGCCACCCTGCGGGTGGGACTGTTCACCATCGGCAGCCTGCTGCTGGCGGCGTTCTTCGGCGTGCTGGCGCAGGAGACGCGCCTGTCCCGGGAGCGGGAAGAACTGGCCCGCGCCCTTCAGCACCGTCTGGACCAGGCCACCGACCAGCTGATGCGCCGGCTGGCTGACCTGGAGTTCGCCTACGACCTCTCCCGGCGCCTGGCCGCCGTCACCGACACGGCATCGGTCCTGACCACCGTCGTGGAGGCGGCCCGACGACTGCTGGCCGCTCCCTGCGCCGCCGTCTTCCTGGCCTCGCCCCACGAAAGAGAGTTCACCCCTGCCTGTGTCATGGGTGCCGACGAGCCGGAGGCCGTGGCGGTCATGCGAGCCTGCGCTGCCCGGATCACGGAGGCGGCCAGCGGTCCCGTCCAGGTGGAGATCGCCGAGGGGGGACCGTGGAGTCGGGCGATCGGGGTGCCGATAGTGGTCGGTGACCGCCTGCAGGGCATCCTGGCGGCTGGCGGCGGCGACAGGTGGGAGCCCGCGCGCACGGCCCTGGCCACCCTGGGCCACGTGGCCAGCCAGGCGGGACTGGCCCTGGACCGGGCGGCGCTGCTGGAGGACATGCAGCGTCTGGCCCTGGCCAAGCCCGATGCGCGGCTGTACAGCCGGGAGCAGTTCGACCAGATGCTGCGCCAGGAGGTGTCCCGGGCCACTCAGCTGGGGGTGCCGTTTGCGCTGCTGGCCCTGTCCTGTCCGCAGATCGACGCCCGCGCCTCCGCCGGCCCGGCCGAGGACGCCGAGCTGGCCCACCGCCGGTGGACGGCCCTCGTCCTGGACGCGGCCCGCCGGGTGGACGTGGTGGCCGACAACGGACCGGGGTCGGTCCTGGTTCTGCTGGCCCTGACCAACCCCGCCGGCGCGCGGACGTTTGCCGCCCGGCTGGTCGAGATGGCCCGGGCCGACGCCACCCTCCAGCACCTGCTGAACGCCGATGGGCCCGTGGAGGTCTATGCCGGCATCGCCGCCTTCCCCGACGATGCGGTGACCGCCAGCGAACTGCTGCACGGGGCCCTGGACGCGGTGGCCGCCGCCGACGGCGCCCGGACGATCGTGGGAGCGTCGATGATGGGTCCGTTGTGACAGGACCTGCCAGCCCCCGTGGAGGCGGGGACGGGGAGCAGTGCAGGCCGCCCCACCCCGCCGGCATGACTGCCGGTCAGGTCATGGCATAGCCCTCAGGCCCACGGCGACCAGACACCCGTCGTCGGGGCACCGGAAGCGTCTCCGCCGGCGCGTCGGCGCTCCCCCGGCGACCGCCGATCAGCGCCCGCGCTCGACCGCCGAGCGGGGAACCGTCGCGAGGACCTGCTGCTGGTAGTACACAGGGCCCCCGTCGTCGGCCGTGACATCCGAGGGGTAGTGGGTGGAGACAAACAGGGCGTATATGTTCCGGGCCGAGATGGCAAGGCCGAAGTAGTCGCCGATGAAGCCGCGGCCCTTCGGGCAGGGGTCCTGGTGGCCTGCGCAGGGATACTGGGACACGCCTCCGACCCTCTGGACCGGCTGTTCGGGATCCCAGGCGTGCTGGGAGACACGGACGTTGGGACCCAGGGCCGCCAGTCTCCCTCCCGTGTCCCGGTACGCCTGCAGCGAGACGTCGATGCAGAAGTTCTCCGCCCCGGGATGGGCCACGCTGGGGTCCTCCGGGCACGCCCGTCGCCGGTCGTAGAACGCCACCGCCACCAGACCGCCCGGGCCGGCAGCCACCGAGGGCTGGAACTGGTCGGTAGGCTCGTTGTTGTTGTCGTTGACCTTCTGGGGGGATGACCAGCTCCGTCCCCCGTCCGCAGACCACGTCAGCCAGACATCCATCTGCTTCTTGGTCCGATCCCACCCTTCGTACACCAGGTACAGGTGTCCCGGATATACCGGGCTGGCGGCAAAGTGCTCGACAATACCATCGCGGAAGGTGGTGTTGGGGAGGAACCCTTCGGGTACCACGTCCACCGTCGCCACCTTGACGAACGGGCTCCAGGTCTCGCCATCGTCGTCGGAATGCGTCACGTACAGGGTGGCCGGGGTCACGCAACACGGGGGAAAAGAGGCGAAGGCAACGTACAGGGTGCCGGCGGCGTCGACAGCCGGGTACACGTACGTGTTGGCGGGACCGCTCTGGTCGGCGGGCACGGTCAGCTTTCGCGGGGCCGTGAAGGACGCCCCCCGGTCCCGGGAGATAGCGTAACGGATCTCCACCGTGAAGCCGTTGAACACTGCCCAGAACGCGTACACGTGGTCCTGAAATGGATGGCCGGGGATGTTGTTCACAGCGACCCACTGCTTGTCCTCGACGCCCCCGAAGGTCAGGGAAGACTGGTTGGGGACGCGATCCAGGTAGCGACCGCCGTTGCCCTGAACCCAGGTGCGACCCAGGTCGTCGCTGTAGGACACACCGATGGCCGCATCGGGGTGCAGGTTGACCCACCACGCGTTGGCCGGCAGCGTCGTCTGATACGCTCGCCCACCGCTGTCGAAGGCCACGTTAGGGTCCGTGACAATCATCCAGCTGGGAGGCGAGGACTGGGTGCCTGTGGAGATGCAGTCGTACCCCTGCACCTGGGTGTGCGCCACGGGTGTGCCGTTACGGACGGTGTAGGCGCCCAGGTGGAAGATGTAAAAGGTGCTGAAGGTCTCAAAGAAGATCTTGGACGTCCCCACCAGGTTTTCGGTACCGGGCTGGACCGCCACCCACGATTCGGATCGGTTGGAGTTGTACCATCCGGACCGGCAGGTTCCGGGCAGCGGTGCCGTGGCGCCCGGCGGCACCGGATAGCCGCCGCCCTCGATGGGCCGGCTGGCCACCACATTGGTGAACGGTACGCGTGCAGACCACCCGTCCGCCGCCGAACGCACCGCCACGGGAGACCCCAGAGCCAGAAACGCCACCACGCTCACCGCGACCGCGGCCGCCGCCCCACGCATCCGAGCCACCCCGATCATCAAAGAGGGTGCCAAGACAATTCGCGCCAGGCTGACTACGCCCTGCCTGCAGTACCGGCTTGCTGGCCCGGCGGGGGGCACCCTATAATGAGCGCGGTACCGGCGTGCCGGGCTGGCGGAATTGGCAGACGCGTACGCTTGAGGGGCGTATGGGTTTCCCGTGGGGGTTCAAATCCCTCGCCCGGCACCAGAACGAGATGCGGCAGGGTCGTCTCAGACCCTGCCGCGCTGTTCTGAGGGGGAAGATAGCCCCTGCGGGCGAGGGGGAGACCCCTCACACCCGGGGGCACCGGCGCCGGCCTACCGGAAGAAGGCCAGGTAGGTGGAGGTCAGGACGAACAGGACGCCCGTGATCGCCGTGGCCCGGGTGAAGAAGGTCTCCCGAGGCCGCGGGCCGTGAAACAGCCGGGCGCTTCCGCCGATCGCCCCCAGCCCTTCCCCCTTGGGCCCCTGCAGCAGAATCACCCCGATGAGGGTGACGGCCAGGATGAAGTGCACCACCAGGATGGCCGTGATCATGCCCGCTCCCTCTCCGCTCGCATCTCCCGCCGCCCATCCTACCATGCGCGCCGTGGGCGGGTCCACCCGGGCGGACGCTCAGCGGGAAAAGGCGCGGGCGATGGCGATGAAAGCGGACGCGTCCAGGCTGGCTCCGCCCACCAGCGCGCCGTCGATGCCGGGCCGCCCGGAAAACTCCCCGACGTTGGCCGGGGTGACACTGCCCCCGTACAGCACGCGCACGTCCTCTCCCGCACGCCCCAGGGCGTCCCGGATGACGCCGGCGACCCGGTCGGCCTCCTCGCCGGTGGGTGTCCGTCCCGTGCCGATGGCCCACACCGGCTCGTAGGCGATCACCAGCAGCCGGACCCGCTCGGCCGGCAGGCCCGCCGTGGCCTGCTCCACCTGCCGGCGGACCACGGCGTCGGTTCGCCCCGCCTCGCGCTCCTCCAGGCGCTCGCCGACGCACACGATGGGGACCAGGCCGTGGTCCAGGGCCGCAGCGGTCTTGCGGCCCACGGCCTCATCAGTTTCCCCGAAGTGCTGGCGGCGTTCCGAATGGCCCACGATGACGTACCGGCACCCCACGTCCACCAGCATGGGCGGCGAGATCTCCCCGGTGTAGGGGCCCCGGGGCTCCCAGAACACATCCTGGGCTCCCAGCCGCACCCCGGAGCCCTCCAGGGCGCGGGCCGCGGCCCCCAGCGCCGTGAACGGCGGGCAGACCGCCACCTCCACGTCGGGCGGGAGGGGGCCGCGGGCGATGGCGGCCGCCAGGGCGGCCGCCTCGGCCGTGGTCGTGTGCATCTTCCAGTTGCCGGCCACCAGGCGGGGCCGGCTCATGCCGCTCGGTCCTGCAGCGCCGCCACCCCCGGCAGGACCTTCCCCTCCAGGAACTCCAGCGACGCGCCGCCGCCGGTGGAGACGTGGGACATGCGGTCGGCCAGGCCCATCTGCTGCAGGGCGGCAGCCGTGTCCCCGCCGCCGACGATGGTCACCGCCCCCGAGGCCGCGGCGGCCTCGGCCACCATCCGGGTGCCGGCGGCAAAGGGGACGAACTCGCACACTCCCAGGGGGCCGTTCCAGACCACCGTCCCGGCGGTCCGGACGACGCGGGAGAACGCCGCGGCGGTCTGCGGCCCGATGTCCATGCCCATCCAGCCCTCGGGGATCGCCTCGGCGGGCACCACCCGCACGGCGGCGTCGGGAGCGAAGCGGTCGGCCACCACCACGTCCTCGGGCAGCAGGAGGGGGACCCGTCGGCGCTCCGCCTCCTCCAGCAGCGACCGCGCCAGGTCCAGCCGGTCCACCTCGCACAGCGACGCCCCCACCCCGTACCCCCGGGCCCGCAGAAAGGTATAGGCCATCGCCCCGCCGATGAGCAGGGTATCGGCCCGCCCCAGCAGGTTGCGGATGACCCCGATCTTGTCCGAGACCTTCTTGCCGCCCAGGATGGCCACGAAGGGGCGGCGCGGATCCTCCAGAGCCCGGGACAGATACTCGAGCTCGCGTTCCATGAGCAGCCCGGCCACCGCCGGGAGGTACCGGGCCACGCCCACCGTGGACGCGTGGGCCCGGTGGGCGGTGCCGAAGGCGTCGTTGACGTACAGATCCGCCAGGGACGCCAGAGCGCGGGCAAACTCCGGGTCGTTGGCCTCCTCGCCGGGGTGAAACCGCAGGTTCTCCAGCAGGATCACGTCGCCGTCCCGCATCTCGGCCACGGCCCGCTCCACCTCGGGCCCCACGCAGTCGGCCAGCTTGCGCACCGGGGCATCCAGCAGCTCGCTCAGGCGGCGGGCCACGGGGTCCATGCGCAGGCTCTCCACCACCTTGCCCTCGGGCCGTCCCAGATGGGATGCCAGGATCACCCGGGCGCCGCGGCGGCGCAGCTCCTGGATCGTCGGCAGCGCCTCCCGGATCCGCCGGTCGTCGGCCACGCGCCCGTCGTCCAGCGGAACGTTGAAGTCGACCCGGACCAGGACCCGCCGGCCGGCCACGTCCACGTCGCGGATCGTCTTCTTGGCCATCTCCGCGACCCTACAGTCCCCGCTCGGCCATGTAGGCCACCAGGTCGGCCACCCGGCAGGCGTAGCCCCACTCGTTGTCGTACCAGGACATGACCTTCACCAGGGTGTCCTCGATGACGGTGGTCAGCGGCGCGTCCACCACCGCCGAATAGGGGCTGCCCTTGTAGTCCATGGAGACCAGCTCCTCCTCGCTGTAGCCCAGGTACCCGCGCATCTCCTCCTGGCTGTAGCGCCGGTAGGCGGCGTTGACCGCGTCCGCGGTCACCGGCCGCTCCAGCTCGCACACCAGGTCCACGATGGAGACGGTGGGGGTGGGCACCCGCAGGGCGATGCCGTGCATCTTTCCCCGCAGTTCGGGGAGGACCAGGAAGATGGCGCGGGCCGCCCCGGTGGTGGCCGGGATGATGTTCAGGGCCGCCGCCCGGGCCTCCCGCAGGTTCTCGCCCACCACGTCCAGGATCCGCTGGGTGTTGGTGTAGGAGTGGACGGTGGTCATGAACCCCCGGCGGATGCCAAACTCCCGGCTGAGCACCTTGGCGGTCACCGCCAGGCAGTTGGTGGTGCACGAACCGTTGCTGACGATGGTGTGCACCCGGGGATCGTACAGCTCGTGATTGACCCCCATGTTGAGGGTGATGTCCTCACCCTTGGCCGGCGCGGTGATGACCACCTTGCGGGCGCCTCCGGCCAGGTGGCCGCGGGCCTTCTCGGCGGCGGTGAACCGGCCGGTGGCCTCCACCACGATGTCCACCCCCGCCTCCCGCCAGGGGATGGCCGACGGCTCGCGTTCGCTGAACACCTTCATGGTCCACTGGTTGACGCGCAGCTCGCCGTCCCGGGCCTCCACCTGTCCGGGGAACGTGCCGTAGTTGGAGTCGTACTTGAACAGGTGGGCGTTGGTCCGGAGGTCGGCGATGTCGTTGACGGCCGTCACCTGGAGCCGGTCGGGGTAGCGCTCCAGCATTGCCCTCAGCGACTGGCGGCCGATCCGGCCAAATCCGTTGATGCCCACGCGGACCATGATCACACCTCCTCCCGGTGCGTTCCCGCGTCGCGCGGCGTCAGGGGATCCGCCCCGTCTCTCCTGCCGGACCCCGCCTGGCGCCGCGCCAGTACCGCTCCAGCAGGTCCCGGCGGATGAAGCCCACGTTGCCGAAGATCCGGATGGAAAAGGCAATCACGGCGCCCAGGTAGATGTCCACCCCCAGCAGGTCCCCGATGGCGGTCAGCAGCGCCGCAAAGAACGTGTTGGCAAAGAAGCCGCTGAGGAAGATGGACAGGTCAAAGCGGTCCTCCAGCTGGGCCCGCAGGCCGCCCAGGACCGTGTCGATGGCGGCCAGGATGGCGATGGCCGTGTACTTGACCACCCCCAGCGGGATCTCCACCGACGACAGAAACCCCAGGACGATGCCGACCAGCAGGCCGAGCACGGGCAACCACATGACCGCTCCTCCTGTCGCGCCCCGCCTACGGCGGGGCCTCCGCGGGGCGGGCGAAGGTGAACCGGTAGCCACCCCGGTACGCTGGCACCACCAGCCGCGAGGCTGTCGTCACCTTCACCGGAAACCCGAACGCCCGCAGGGCCTCCAGGATGCCCCCCGGCCGGGTGAGATATGCCTGGAGCGCCGCCGGATTGCCGATGGCCGTGATCCGGTAGGGCGGGGCGATGCGCTTGGCGTTGCACAGGATGGTGGTGCCCACACAGGTCAGGCCCGTGGACACCACCACCCGCTCCCCGTTGATGGCCACCGCATCGGCCCCGCCCGCCCACAGGTCGTTGACCACCGCCTGCAGGTCCGTGTAATGGAGGATCACCGTGTTGGGGTCGTCCCCGGGGCGCAGGGGCTGCGGGCTGTCATCCAGCTCCACCACCACGCCGGGCCCGACCACCGCCACCAGCCCCGCCAGCGTCCGCAGCCGTTCCAGGTCCTGGCTGAGGGCCTCCATCCGGGCCCGGCCCTGGGCGACCCCCTGCTCGTAGGCCCGCAGCCGCTCCCGCAATTCCACGATCTGCTGCTCCAGGGCCGAGCGGGCCCGCTCCTGCTCCCGCAGCAGGAAGCCCAGTTCCTCCAGCCGCTGGGATGGTACCCGCAGGTGCCGGCGGATCAGCAGTTCGTTACGCACCTGGGTGGCGGCCAGAAAACCCACCGCGGCCAGCAGCGCCGCCAGGGTGGCCTGCAGGCGGGAGACCTTCCACACGCGCAGTGTATGAGAAGTGCCCAGCATGGCGACGGCGGATCACGCCTAGGGCCAGTATACGACAGGGAAGAGGGAAGAGGGGTACGCGCTATTCTTTCATTCCTTTCCCCTCTTCCTTCTTCCCTCTTCCTTCTTCCCTTCCCCCTAGGTCTTCTCCCGCGCCTCCAGCTTGCGCTTGATGCGCTTGAGGCGGAAGATATCCTCCCGGGCCCGCTGCTCCAGCACCGATGCGATAAAGCGGATCTCGCCCAGGATCCGGGGGATCACCACCTGCTCCAGGGCGTTGACCCGCCGGGTGGTCTTCTTGATCTCCTCCCCGATCTTGCGCAGCTTGATCTCGGTGGCCGCCACCTCCAGGATCGCCCGCAGCACCTCCTCGAAGTGGGCGGCGCTCTCCATGGTGCGGGCGCTGGTGGCGGCAGGGTTGTGCCCGCGCTCCAGCAGGGTGCGGCGCACCTCCCGGACGACCACGTCGGGAATGCGGGTCCCCCACACGTTGCGCACCTGGATGTCCACCAGCAGCTCGCGCCGGTCCGCCATGGCCGCCGCCTCCAGGGCCTCCCGGCCCTCCCACGCCTTGGCCAGGGCCAGCATCAGGTACGCCTCCTCGCAGGCCCGGGTGAGCGTCTCCCGGGCGTGCAGCGACTGGCGTACGATGGTGAAGAAGTCGGCCACGAGGGCGTCCCGCTTGCGCTTGAGCAGGTCCACGCCCTGGATGGCCACTTTGGCCTGCTGCTTGCGCTGCAGCAGGTTCATCCGGGTGGGGCTGACGGCTTCCGGCATGTGCCTCCTCGGGGCGATCTGCGGTCCGAAACCGGGGACCGGCCGCGTGGTGAGCGGCCGGGGACCCCTGCGTTCTAGACCCGCGTCTTCTCCTTCCAGACCTCCTCCATCAGGTCGCCGAAGTAGTACTTGTCGATGTGGTCCTGCTTGACCCGCTTGAGCTCACCCCGCGGGAACATGGACAGCAGCTTCCAGGCCAGGGTGAGGGTCTCCTCGATGCTGCGCTCGGCCTGGCCCTGGTGGAGGAACTGGCGCTCGAACTCGTCGGCAAACCGCAGGTACAGGCGGTCGCGCTCCGTGAGCGCCTCCTCGCCGATAATGGCCACCAGCTTGCGCAGGTCCACCCCGTTGGCGTAGGCCGAGTACAGCTGGTCCCGCAGGGCGCCGTGGTCCTCCCGGGTGCGCCCGGGGCCGATGCCGTCGTTCATGAGCCGGGACAGGCTGCGCAGCGGGGTGATGGGCGGATAGATGCCCAGCCGGTGCAGTTCGCGGCTGAGGAGGATCTGCCCCTCGGTGATGTAGCCGGTGAGGTCGGCGATGGGGTGGGTGATGTCGTCGTCGGGCATGGTGAGGATCGGCAGCTGGGTGATGGACCCGCGCCGGCCGTGGATGCGCCCGGCGCGCTCGTAGATGGTGGCCAGGTCGGTGTACATGTAGCCGGGGTAGCCCCGGCGGCCGGGGATCTCCTCCCGGGCCGCGCCGATTTCCCGCAGGGCTTCGCAGTAGTTGGTCATGTCGGTGAGGATCACCAGGACGTGCATGTCGAGCTCGAAGGCCAGGTACTCGGCGGTGGTCAGCGCCATCCGGGGCGTGATGAGGCGCTCGATGGCCGGGTCGTCGGCCAGGTTGAGGAAGACCACTGCGCGCGCCAGGGCGCCCGTGGACTCGAACTGATCGATGAAGAACGCCGCCTCCCGCTGGGTGATCCCCATGGCCGCGAACACCACCGAGAACTGCTCCTCGGTGCCCAGGACCTTGGCCTGGCGGGCGATCTGGGCCGCGATCTCGTTGTGGGGCAGCCCCGCGCCGCTGAAGATGGGCAGCTTCTGCCCGCGCACCAGGGTGTTGAGGCCGTCGATGGCCGAAATCCCCGTCTGGATGAACTCCTGGGGGCGCTGGCGCGCCACGGGGTTGATGGGGGCGCCGATGATGGGCAGGCGCTTCTCGGGAATGATGGGGGGCAGCCCGTCGATGGGCTCCCCCAGGCCGTTGAACCGGCGGCCGATCATCTCCCGGGATACGCCCAGGCGCGCCACATCCTCCCGCAGGCTGATGGAGGTCCGGGCCAGGTCCAGACCCGTGGTCTCCTCGAACACCTGGATCACCGCGTGCTTCTCGGAGACCTCGATCACCTGCCCTCCGCGCACCGTCTCATCGGGCAGGTGGATGCTGACCAGGGCTCCGTAGGCCAGGTCCTTCGCCCCCTCCACGAACAGCAGGGGACCCGAGATGTACGAGATCGAGCGGTACCGCTTGGTGGCCAGCTCCATGGCGTTCCGTCCTCCCGTGGGGATTACTGCCCCTCCGCCCCCACCGCCGCCGCCGGGCGGGCGCCGAACGCCGCCGGCAGTTTTTCCAGCCAGCGGGCGATGTACCCGTCGAATTCGGCAGCGGGCACGTCCTTGAGGCGGGCGATCTCCTCGATCTCCTTCATGTTGAGGATCTCGTCCAGATCCACCCCCCGCCGCAGCGCCGCCAGGGCGAGGTCGTAGAAGGTCAGGATGGCCTTCAGGATGCCGTAGGACTTGCTCAGCGGGCAGTGGGCGTCGTCGGTGTAGGCGTTCTGCTGCAGGAAGTCCTCCCGCAGCATCTTGCCGGCCTCGATGATCATCCGCTGGTCGTCCTGCAGCGCATCGGGGCCCACCAGCTGGACGATCTCCTGCAGTTCGGCTTCCTTCTGCAGCAGGGCGCTGGCCCGGTCCCGCAGGGTTTCGAAGTCGGCCGGCATGTGGTCCCGGTACCACTGGGTCAGCAGGGGCGTGTACAGGCTGTACGACCGCAGCCAGTTGATGGCGGGAAAGTGGCGGCGGCTCGCCAGCTTGTCATCCAGAGCCCAGAATGTCCCGGTGATGCGCAGGGTGGCCTGGGTCACCGGCTCCGACAGGTCGCCGCCGGGCGGGGAGACGGCGCCGATGACGGTGATGGACCCCCGGCGCTCCGGCCGCCCCAGGCACACGGCGCGGCCGGCCCGCTCGTAGAAGGCCGCCAGGCGGCTGCTGAGGTACGACGGGTAGCCCTCCTCCGCCGGCATCTCCTCCAGGCGGGAGGAGATCTCCCGCATCGCCTCCGCCCACCGGCTGGTGGAGTCGGCCATCAGGGCCACCTTGACTCCCTGGTCCCGCCAGTACTCGGCCAGGGTGATGCCGGTGTACACCGACGCCTCCCGGGCGGCCACCGGCATGTTGCTGGTGTTGGCGATGATGATGGTCCGCTCCATCAGCGGGCGGCCGGTGCGGGGGTCTTCCAGGCGGGGAAACTCGTCCAGGACGTGGGTCATCTCGTTGCCGCGCTCGCCGCACCCCACATAGATGATCACGTCGGCGTCGCCCCACTTGGCCAGGGTCTGCTGGGTGATGGTCTTGCCCGAGCCGAACGGGCCCGGGATGGCCGCCGTCCCTCCCATGGCCACCGGGAACAGGACGTCCAGCACCCGCTGGCCGGTGACGAACGGCTCGGTGGGGTCCAGCCGCCGGGCCACCGGCCGCGGCGTGCGCACGGGCCAGGGGTGCATCATGGTGAGAGGGGTGCCGTCCTCCAGGCGGGCGACGGCGTCGGTGACCGTGTACTCGCCGGGGCGGATCTCCGCCACGATCCCGCCCGGAGAGTCGGGGGGCACCAGGATCTGGTGGCGGAACCCGAACTCCTGAACCCACCCCAGCACGTCCCCGGGGCTCACCCGGTCGCCGGGGCGGACCGCCGGCTCAAAGGCCCACCGCCGGGTCCGGTCCAGGGCCGGCACCACCGCGCCCCGGGCCACGAAGTCTCCCTTCTGGGCCCGCACGCCCTCCAGGGGCCGCAGGATGCCGTCGAAGATCCCCGCCAGCAGCCCCGGACCCATCTCGGCGGTCAGCGGCCGGCCGGTGCTCTCCACCGGCTCGCCCACCCGCAGCCCCGAGGTTTCCTCGTAGACCTGGATGAACGCGGTGTCGCCCTCCAGGCGGATGATTTCGCCCAGCAGGCCCTCGTGGCCGACCCGCACGATGTCGTACATCCGGGCGCCCAGCATCCCCCGGGCGATCACCGCCGGTCCCGCGATTTTGATGATGCTGCCCCTGATCGCCGTGCTCATCGCTCACGCTCACCCCTTCCCGGCCTAGCGCAACTTCACGTAAAAACCGATGTGCTCTTTGACCAGCCGCGCAATGTACTCTTCGCTCGTCTCGATCTTCGCCCGGGGAGCCGGGACGGGAACGATGATCGGCAGGTCCCGGTCCCGCATCAGGCGCGGGAGGGCGTCCTGCATCGCCGCCAGGAGATCCTCGTTGACGGCCACCAGGCCGTAGTCCAGGGGCAGCATCGCCCGCAGGTGTTCCAGGGCCTCCCGCCCGTCGGCGGCCTCCCGCACCTCGACCCCGGCCAGGCGGAACCCGGTCGCCGTCTCGGGATCGGTGATCACGGCCACGCGGTAGGCCACGGCGCCTACACCTCCACCATCTCCTGCCGGACGCGCTCGCGGGGAATGCCCAGCGCCTTCCCCCGGGCGATCAGGCGGAGGTTGACAACTTCATTGTACTTCTGGGCCAGGTAGCCGATGACGATGTCGATCTCCAACGGGTCTCCGCGGTACAGACCCGCCTGGACCCGCAGGAGGGCCAGGTCCAGGTCCCGCTCGAACGCCGCCAGGTCCCCCACCGGGCCCCGGACGGGGAATCCCTGCAGGCGCAGGCCGGCCAGGCCCTGGTCGGCGGTCGCCGGATCGGAGAGGGCCAGGAACAGCCGCTCGTCCACCAGCCGCCCCCCGGGGATGTAAAAGCGCGCCCTCTCGTCCGGCCCCAGGGATGCCTGCTGGAGTTTGAGGGCCGTCTTCACGTTGGTGGCATCGATCTCCGCCTGCAGCACCCGCCGCAGCACCGCGGCGCTGTGCCCGCGTCCCGCGGCCCGCCTCAGCCCGTAGGCGGCGTAGAACCGGTCCAGGCGCAGCTCCAGGGCCAGCAGATCGCCGCGCTCCCGGTAGTCCGCCAGCCCCTCGGCCAGGGCGGGGGCCAGGGGGTGCTCCTGGGCGCTGAGGGCGCCCACCACCCCCGGCACGTCCGCGGCGGCGGCCAGTTCCCGCAGGGCGACCTCGCTGAGGGCGCCCGCCGGCAGGAGGGCGCCGATGATGGCCTCGGCCGGACGCCCGGCGTGCTTGCCCCGGAGGATGGCCCGCAGGTTGGCCACGTCCCACCGCATCAGGACCACCTCGATGAGCTCCCGGGCCCGCCCGTCGGCGAACGAGAGGATCCGGGTGGTGGCCTGGTGGAAGTTGCGGGCCAGCGCCTCGTCCACGGCCCGCAGGCCCGCGTAGCGGGTCAGCGCCTCCTGCAGGTGCGGCCCGTAGGGCGTCTGCGCCAGGGCCGTGACGAACCCTTCCAGCGTGGGGATCGCCAGCAGCTCCTCCAGGTGCGCGGAGTCCAGCAGGCGGCTGTGCATGGCCCGCACCCGGGCGTTGATGTAGGGAAAGTCGGGCATGGGCTGCCTCGTCCGCGCGGGGTGACTACGTCCCCCACAATGCGGCCGCCACCTCCGGGGCCAACCCCGCCCGGGCGCGCTCCAGGCGCGAGGCCAGGGTGTTCTCCACCACGAACCGGCCGTCGGCGGACACCACCCGGACCCCTCCGCTGACGTCGTCGGCCGGCTGCACGTCGGCATCCAGGCCCAGGTCCCGCGCCGCCCGCCGGGCCAGATCGACATCCCGGGGGTGCACCTGCACCACCACCCGGCCGCCCAAGCCAGCGGCGGCTTCCCGCAGCAGGCCGCCCAGCAGCGCGCCGTAGCGGGCGCGCTCCTGGACCAGGCGGTCGAGCTCGGCCCGGGCGCGCTGGAACACCTCGGCCAGCGCCTGATCCTTGGCCTGCAGGATCAGCGCCGAGGCGCGCAGGGCCGCCGCGCTGCGGGCCCGCGTCCGGGCGGCGGCGCGTTCGGCCTCCAGTCGCGCCCGCACGGCCGCCAGTTCCGCCTCGGCCTGCTGGCGCGCCTCCTGGATCAGGCGGTCGGCCTCGGCGCGGGCGTCGGCCAGGATCCGCTCGATCTCGGCGGCGGCCTCCCGCTCGAGGATGGCGATCAGTTCCGACTGGGATGTCATGAAGCCCCGCCGGGACCCCTAGATCCGGCTGATCACGAAGAATGCCACCAGAAAGCCCAGGATGATCATCGTCTCGGGCAGGGCCAGGAAGACCAGCATCAGGCCTCCGATCTCCGGCCGCTCGGCCATGGCGCCGGCGGCAGCCGCCCCGATGCGCGACTGGGCCCACGCGGTGCCGATGGCGCCGAACCCGACGGCGATGGCCGCCGCCAGACCCAGCAATCCGGCGTTGGGGTTGGCCGGCCGCTGCTCGGCGGTCTCGGGCGCCGCCAGGACCATCCCGGCCGCTCCCAGGACCAGGATGGCGGTGACAATCACGACTGCTGCTGTCCTCACTCTCCTCACCTCCTGCGGTGCCGCGGAGCCGACGAGGCTACCGCCTCCCGGGCGCCGCGGTCTTCTGGAACGGGCGGTACGCCCGCCCGGTTTCCTCGTGGAACTTGAATTTGCTGAAGAACTCTACCCAGTGCAGACGGGCGGGCTGGATCACGTGGCCGAAGATGGTGAACACGAAGAACAGCGCCTGAAACAGCGCCCCCACCAGGACCGCCGCCACCCGCCCCAGGGCGCCCGCCTGACGGCCCAGCTCGTTGGCCGCCATGGCCAGGGCGGCGGCGGCCAGGCCGAACGCCATCAATCGGGCGTGGGACAGGATGTGCCCGAAAGCCGTGGTGCTTTCCAGCAGCCACAGGAACCGGCGGATGACGTTGCGCTCCACGACCAGCGAGACCCCGGCCAGCCCCACGGCGCCCGCAAACAGCCACAGGCCCGGCGCGTCCCAGGAGGCGGGCAGCATGGCGCCCCGGGCGCCCAGGAACAGCAGCAGGCCGCCGGTCCCCAGCATGATGACGGCCGCTTCGAACGCGCCTTCCAGGTGCCGGTGCCGCAGGGCCTGGACGAAGTGCACCAGCAGGCCCAGGAAGATCATGGCGATGCCCGCGGCGATGATCACCAGGAAGTACCGGCCGGTGTCCTCGACCCGGTTGAACAGCGGCCGCACATGCCACAGCAGCTCGGGCAGGTTGCCGAACGCTTCGGCGTAGATCGCCCCGAACGCCATGATCCAGGCGGCGCAGGCCCGGATCAGAAACGACGCATCCGCCAGCACCGGCGGCGGGAAGCGCAGGTTCAGCAGCCGCACCTCCACCGTCCGCCCCGCCCGGGCCAGGGAGCGCATCTTCCAGCCCAGCAGGAACAGCAGCGCGCCGTAGCCCACGTCGCCGATCACCAGGCCGACAAACAGGGGGAAGGTGATGGCCACCACGGGACTGGGATCCCAGGTCCCATACCGTGGGGGCTGGAACAGGGCCAGCAGCCGCTGGAAGGGCCGGATCCACGGGTGGTTGTCCAGCAGGACCGGCACCCGCTCGGGGTCGTGGTGCGGGTCGGCGGGAGAATCGAAAACCACGACGTCGGACCCGAAGCGGCCGGCCAGGACCGCCCGGATCTGTCCCACGGCCCGCGACGGCGCCCACCCGTGGAGGACGAACGTGTACCGGGTGGCGCCCAGGTCCTGCAGCACCGACAGCTGGGCGGCCCGGTCGGCCAGCCAGGACCGCAGCACCTCCAGGCGGGGGCGGATCCGGGCGGCCAGCTCGCGCAGCTGGCGGTCCACCTGCTCCAGCTCCCGGGGAATCTCCCGCCGGCGGCGCTCCATGAGGGCGACGGCATCGGCCACCGCGCCCCCGGCGAACCGCTCCGGCAGGCGCAGTTCGGTGATCCCCGAGCGGGCCAGCACGGCCCGCACCGCCTCGCCGTCCTCCCGGCGGAACGCCACCACCATCCCCAGGCGCCTGTCGTCGACGGCGCGGCTGACCACCTCCACCCGTCCCCCGGTGGCGCGGATCAGCTCGGCGCGCAGCGCTGCCGCCACCTTCAGGTCGGTGGTGTTCAGCAGGAAGCCCAGCGATTCCAGCCGGGCGCTGCCCCGCAGGGCCTGGAGCAGGGGAGACAGCGCCCGCACCGCCCCTTCGTAGGTCTCGATGAGGGTGCGCTCCTCCTCCAGTTCGAGGCGCTGCCGGGTCAGATCCCGCACCTGCCGCTCCAGGGCGGCAAGTTCGGCCTCCACCTCGTCCACCGACCCGACCTCGGCCTCGGCGGAAACCGCGCCGTCGGCGGGGGGCAGCAGGGTGAGCACGGCGTCCGCCTGCCCGAGGAGACGCTCCAGGCGCTGGCGGGCCGCCGCCTGCTCGTCGGTGGCGGGCGGCGGCGGGGCTTCGTCGGATTCGATCCGGTCCACGTGCAGACTGCCCAGACGCTGCACCTCGTCCAGGACGGCCCCCAGCAACCGCTTGGGGCCCAGCACGATGACCCGGCTCATCTCGACAATCATGGCGACCCCGTCACCCGCCCGGCCCCCGCCGGGGACGCGCAACTGCCCGCCTACGACCTGTCCAGTCCGGCCAGCACCCGCTCCACCACCAGGGCGACGGCCCGGGGCAGGCGCTCGGCCACCGCAGCCCGCAGCCTCTGGACCTCCGCCTCGGCGGCGGCCAGCTGCTCGGCCTGCAGCGCCTCCACCTCCCGCGCGGTCTCCTCCCGCAGGCGGGCGGCCAGGGCGGCGGCGTCGGCCCGCGCACCCTCGCGGATCTGGTCCGCCTGCCGGCGAGCGTCGTCCACCACCTGCCGGGCCCGCTCCCGGGCCTCGGCCACGCGGGCTTCCAGTTCTTTCTCCTTCTGGGCGAGGATCTGAAGGACGTTCTCGTCCGTCGGGCCGTGCCGGGCCGTCATGGCTGCCACCCGCTCCATCGCTTGTCTGCCGCACCGGGAGGACCGGGAAGAGACACCGCCGCCCCCACCTCAGCGGCCGGAATGCAGGGACTCCACGCGCGCTATCCCGACAAAACCCAGGAACGGCGGGTCCCCCGCGCATTCCTGGGTTTGGACAAACACGCGCCCATCATAGCAGGCCCGCGCGAACAGCGTCAAGGACAGCGCCTACAGCCGCAGGAGCTGGGAGGCGGTGCGGACCAGGTCGATGACCGGCTGGGGGTACAGGCCGATGAGCAGGGTGCCCAATCCGGTGATCCCCAAGGCCACCTGCAGGCCGGTCGGCTCGGGCACGGGCGTGTCCGTGGCCGCCGGCAGCACGTACATGGCGCGGATGACTCCCACATAGTAGTACAGCGAGATGACGCTGTTCACCACGGCCACCACCGCCAGCCACAGCAACCCGTTGTCGATGGCCGCCGCCAGCACGTAGAACTTGCCCAGGAAGACGGCCGTGGGGGGAATCCCCGTCAGCGAGAGCATGAACAGGGCCATCAGCAGGGCCGAGACCGGCGCCCGGCGCGCCAGGCCGGCGTAGTCCGGGATCTCGTCGGTGCCCAGCTGGGTCCCGATCAGGGTGGCCACGAAGAATGCGCCCAGCTGGGTGAAGGTGTACCCCAGCAGGTAGACGAGCAGCCCCGGCGTGCCGAACGCGCCCCGGAACGCCGCCACCCCGATCAGGAGGAAGCCGGCGTGGGAGATGCTGGAGTAGGCCAGCATCCGCTTGATGTTGCGCTGGGGGAGCGCCAGCAGGTTGCCGACGGTCATGGTGACGGCGGCCAGCACCGCCACCAGCAGGACCCAGTTCACCCGGGACGGATCCACCACCACCTGCAGGACCCGGGCCAGGGCGGCGAACCCTGCCGCCTTGGATCCCACCGACAGGAATGCGGCCACCGGGGTGGGCGCGCCCTCGTACACGTCCGGGGCCCACTGGTGGAACGGCACCATGGAGATCTTGAAGCCCAGCCCCGCCAGGACCAGGATCAGGCTCAGGTAGAGGGTGAGGCCGGGGGCGCCGGCGACGGCCCGGGCCACCTGATAGAGGTTGGTGGTGCCCGCCAGACCGTACAGCAGCGAGAACCCGTAGATCATCACCGCCGACGCCGTGGCGCCGTACAGGAAGTACTTGATGCCGGCCTCGGCGCTCTTGGGGTGGGCCTTGAGGAATCCCGCCAGCACGTAGGAGGTGAGGCTGACGAACTCGATGGCCAGGACCAGCAGCACCAGATCGGTGCTGGCCGCCATCAGCATCAGGCCCAGGGCGGTCAGAACCAGCAACCCGTAAAACTCTCCCTCGAAGCGGGTGCGGGGGCCCACCGACTCCAGGGAGGAGAGGATCACCAGGGCGGTGGCGGCAACGGCGATGATCTTGAAGAACACCGCGAACCCGTCCACGGCGTAGGCGCCGTACAGGATCGTGCGCGGCTGCCAGGTCAGCATGGTGGCGATGGGCACCAGGGCCAGGACCAGGCCGCCCACCGCCATCACCCCCACGGCAGCCTTGCGGCCCGCCGGCACCACCAGGTCGAGCAGCAGCACCAGCAGGCCCAGCCCCAGCAGCCACAGCTCCGGGACAAGCGACCACAGATCGGCCGGGCTCACCGCGGGCATGGCCCCCTCCGCGCGCGTCGTCCTCCCGTGTGCCGGTGCGCCATGGCCGCCTCCTACCGCAGGGCCGTCACCAGCCCCGCCATGGCGGTGTTGATCACCTCCAGCAGGGGCCGGGGATACAGCCCGAACACCACCATGAGGACGGCCAGGGGTACCAGGGACAGCTTCTCCCGGGTGTCCAGGTCCGGCAGCCCCACCCACCGCTCGTTGAGGGGTCCCAGGAAGATCCGCTGGATGGTCCACAGGAACATGGCCGCGGTGAAGATCACCCCGGTCACCGCCACCGCCGTCAGGTAGGGGAAGACGCCGAAGGACCCCACGAACACGAGGAACTCGGCCACAAACCCCATCAGCCCCGGCAGGCCCAGGGACGCCAGCATGGCCAGGGTGGTGATCCCCGTGTACACCGGCAGGCGGGCGCCCAGTCCGCCGAACTCGTTGACGCCCCGGGTGTGCGCCCGGTAGTCGTACAGCACGCCGACGATGAGGAACAGGGCGCCGGTGATCACCCCGTGAGCGATCATCTCAAAGACGGCGCCGTTCAGGGCAGTGGTGGCGGCCTGGGCCTTGTGGGGCTGCCCCACCGCCGCGGCCGCGGCGGCGGTGCCCAGCATCACATACCCCATGTGGTTGACCGAACTGTAGGCCACCAGCTTTTTCAGGTCGGTCTGGGCCATGGCCACCAGCGCGCCGTACACGATGCCCAGCAGGGCCAGGATGGCGACGACGCCGGCAGAGGCCCGGAACGCTTCCGGCAGCATGGGCAGGCTGACCCGCACGAACCCGTAGGTGCCCATCTTCAGCAGGATGCCGGCCAGGATGACGCTGCCGGCGGTCGGGGCCTCCACGTGGGCGTCGGGCAGCCAGGTGTGGAAGGGCCACATGGGCACCTTGATGGCAAAGCTCAGGAAGAACCCCCAGAATGCCAGGGTCGCCAGCAGGGGCGCCCGGGCCAGGGGTTGCTGGCGGATGAGGGCCAGCATGTCGAACGTCCGGGGCTCGCTGTGGAAGTACAGCAGCAGGATCGCCAGCAGCATGGCCAGCGACCCCACCAGGGTGTACAGGAAGAACTTGATGGCCGCGTATTCGCGGCGGGGGCCGCCCCAGATGCCGATGAGGAAGTACATGGGCACCAGGGTGACCTCCCAGAAGATGTAGAAGAGGAAGAAGTCCAGGGCGGCGAACACGCCCAGCATGCCGGTCTCCAGCAGCAGGAACAGGAACAGGTATTCCTTCAGCCGCAGCTCGATCCGCCAGGAGTAGACCAGCGACACCAGGCTGAGCAGGGCCGTCAGCACCACCAGGGGCAGGCTGAGCCCGTCCACGCCCACGTGGTACTGGATCCCCAGGGTGGGGATCCAGCTGTAGCGTTCCACGAACTGCATCCCGCCTCCCACCTCGTACAGGGCCACCAGGAAGAGGGAGAGGATGAAGGACGCCAGCGACGCCCCCACCGCCACGCCCTTCATCAGCGGCTCGTTGGCCTTGGACGTGAACAGGATGATCAGTCCGCCCACCAGCGGCAGAAAGATGATCAGCGTCAGCAGCATGCGTCTCCTCCGCCGAACCTCGTGGTCCCCCGCGCCCGCACCGGCTACCGCACCAGGCCCACCAGGGCCAGGACGATGACGCCCAGGGCGATGGCCAGCAGGTAGTTGTGGGCGCGCCCGGTCTGCACGTACCTCAGGGTCGCCCCCAGCAGGCCGGTCACCCACCCCACCAGGTTCACGATGCCGTCCACCACATACAGGTCGAACAGCCGATACAGGCGGGCGATCCCCACGAAGACCACGCCCACGGCGTTGACGAGCCCGTCGATGACGTACAGGTCGAACGTCCGCAGCTGCCGGGCCGCCCACAGCAGCGGGCGCACCACCGCCCACGCGTACAGCTCATCCCACCAGTACTTGTGCACCAGCACCGCGTACAGGGGCGCCAGAACCCGGCGCAGCGTCGCCGAGCGGACCCACTGCCAGCGGTACACCACCGCCGCGGCCAGGATGCCGGCCAGGGCGATGCCGGTGGACTGCAGGGCGAAGGCCGGATCGAAGGCCGCCGCCTCGGCCTCCTCCAGGTGCACGAAGCGCTGGAACAGGTTGCCCACCCCCGGCCAGGGCGCCCCCACCAGTCCGATCACCGTGGCGAAGACCGCCAGCACCACCAGGGGCACCGTCATCACCCGGGGAGACTCGTGGGCGTGCTGCGCCGCGTGCCCCGGGGCGCCGGTGAAGGTGTAGAAGATCATCCGGAAGATGTAGAACGCCGTGACGAACGCGCCGGCCGCCCCCAGGCCGTACAGGGCCGGCGCCCGGTGGGCGGCCTCCAGCAGGATCTCGTCCTTGCTCCAGAACCCCGCAAAGGGCGGCACCCCCGCCAGGGCCAGGGCGCCCACCAGCATGGTCCCGTAGGTCACCGGCATGGATCGGGCCAGCCCGCCCATCTGCTTGATGTCGTTGGTGTGCACCGCATGAATGACCGACCCGGCCGCCAGGAACAGCAGCGCCTTGAAGAAGGCGTGGGTCACCAGGTGGAACACGCCGGCGGTGTAGCCGCCCACCCCCAGGCCCATCATCATGTAGCCCAGCTGGCTGATGGTGGAGTAGGCCAGGACCCGCTTGATGTCGTCCTGCACCACCCCGATGGTGGCCGCCATGAGGGCGGTGATGCCGCCGATGACCGCCACCACCTGCAGGGCGGCGTGGTCGGGGGAGGCGGCGAACAGGGGGAAGGTGCGGGCCACCAGGTACACCCCCGCCGCCACCATGGTGGCGGCGTGGATGAGGGCCGAGACCGGCGTGGGGCCCTCCATGGCGTCGGGCAGCCACACGTGCAGGGGCACCTGGGCCGACTTGCCCACCGCGCCTCCGAACACCAGGACCGCCGCCAGGGTCAGCAGCGGGCCGGCCAGGCGGCCGGACGCGGCCGCCTCCAGGATGTCGTCGAACCGCAGGGACCCCACCTGCCAGAACAGCAGCAGGATGCCCAGGAACATGAAGAAGTCGCCCACCCGGGTGGTCACGAAGGCCTTCAGCGACGCCCGCGCGGCCGCCGGCCGCTCGAACCAGAAGCCGATGAGCAGGTACGAGCACAGCCCCACGCCCTCCCATCCCACGTACAGGAGGAGGAAGTCGTCGGCCAGGACCAGGGTGAGCATGGCCGCCGCGAACAGGGAGAGGTAGGCGAAAAAGCGCGGGTACCGCGGGTCGCCGTGCATGTAGCCGATGGAGTAGATGAAGATCAGCAGGCCCACCACGGTGACCACGGTCAGCATCACCGCGGTCAGCGGATCCACCCGGTACCCGACCGCAAAGACCCGGTCGCCGCCCACCGCCCAGGTCAGGGCGGCCTGAGCGGTGGCCCCGGCCAGGACCTGCGCCAGGACCCCCACAGACAGCAGCGCCGAGGCGGCCAGGGAGCCCACGGCCACGTAGGCGCCTTCGCCCGGCAACCGACGGCCCCAGAACACGATGGCCCAGAACGCCGCAAAGGGCAGGAGGGGGATCAGCCAGGCCAGCGCCAGCATCACGGAACTCTCCGATCCCGAACCGCGGCGGCCGGGCGCGCGCCCGCCCCTCCGCGGCTCCGACATCCTGCGCGGTCGACTGTCGTCTTCGTCACCATTTCATCAGGTTGATCTCGTCCACGTGGATGGTCTCCAGGCCGCGGTAGGCGGCCACCACCAGGGCCAGGCCCACCGCCGCCTCGCAGGCCGCCAGGGTGATGACCACCAGCGCGAAGACCTGGCCGCCCACCGCCGCCGGCGCCAGATACCGGTTGAAGGCCACCAGGTTGATGTTGGCGGCGTTGAGCATGAGCTCCACGCCCATCAGGATGGCCACGGCGTTGCGGCGGGTGAGGACCCCGTACAACCCCAGGCAGAACAGCAGGGTGCTCACCACCAGGTAGTGCGCCAGCCCCACCTGCATCAGCACTCCCCCGTCGTCCCCGGCGTCTGCGCGGGCCCGGGATGTCGCCCGCCGGCAGCCCCGGCCTCTTCTACTCCTCCCGGCGGGCGATGACGATCGCCCCGATCAGCGACACCAGCAGGACCAGGCTGGTCACCTCGAACACCAGCACGTAGTCGGTGAGGAGCGCGGTCCCCACGGACGCCACGCCGTACTGCGGAGCCGCGCCCGCCGCCCCCGGCCAGGGAGTCCGCAGCAGGATGGTCAGGACCACGAACGCCAGCCATACCGCCGCCATGGCCCCCAGGGGAACCTGCTCGGTGATCTGCCGGACGCGGACCCCCGTGCCCCCCTCGGTCAGCATGATCACGAACAGGATCAGCACCGTGATGGCGCCGGCGTAGATCAGGATCTGGATCCCGGCCACGAACTCGGCGTGCAGCAGGATGTACAGTCCCGTCACGCCGAGGAATGTGGGCACCAGGGAGAGGGCGGCCCGCACCAGGTTGCGGGACGTGACCACCACCGCCGCCGGGACCAGCGTCACCAGCGCCAGGATGATGAAGGCCGCCAGCTCGCCCACCGTCCGCCTCCGCCCGGCCTACCGGCCGGCCACGGTCAGGACCAGCCCCGTGGCCAGCAGGTTCGCCAGCCCCACCGGAATCAGGACCTTCCACGACAGCGCCAGCAGCTGGTCCAGCCGCAGGCGCGGATAGGTCCACCGCATCCACATGAGAAAGAACACCAGGGCGAACAGCTTGAGGGCAAACCACACCACCGACGGAAGGACCGGAGATCGGCCCCCCGCCACCCCCCACGCCATCACGGCGGCCACCACCGCGCCCATCAGCGACAGGATCAGCAGCGGCCGCACCACCAGGTTGCGCGCCCCCCCGGTGACGAGGATCACCGCCGCCACCACCAGGGCCAGCAGGGCCACGCCGGCCCACATCCAGGGCTCCAGGCGCGGCTCGGCCCACCCACCAAAGAACATGACCGACGCGAGCGCCGCCATGGCAAACATCTCCCCGTACTCCCCCAGCTGAAACAGGGCGAAGCGCATCCCGGTGTACTCGGCAAAGTACCCGGCCACCAGCTCCGACTCGGCCTCGGGCAGGTCAAAGGGCACCCGGTTCACCTCGGCGGTGGCGGCCGCCAGGAAGGTCAGGGCGGCCAGCAGGCCCAGGGGGGCTCCCCACCAGCCCACCGGGTCGGGCAGCCGCAGCAGGAACCACCCGCCCTGGCGCACCTGCGCCTCCACGATGCCCACCGTGGAGAGGGTGCCGGCCACCAGGGCCACCCAGATGATGCTCAGGGCCAGCGGGATCTCGTAGCTGACCATCTGGGACGCCGACCGCAGGGCGCCCAGCAGCGCGTACTTGTTGTTGCTGGCCCACCCTCCGGACAGGATGCCGATGACGGTCAGGGACGCCATGGCGGCGAAGTACAGGACCCCGATGTTGAGGTCGCGGACCACCAGCACGCGGTCGCCCACCGCGCCAAACGGGATCACCACCCAGTCCAGCAGGGCCGCCACCGCCACCACCACCGGCGCCGCGTTGAACATCAGGGCGTCGGCGTGACGCGGGGTGATGTGCTCCTTCTGGAGGAGCTTGACGGTGTCGGCCACCGTCTGCAGCAGTCCCTGGGGTCCGACGTGCTTGGGGCCCAGGCGTGCCTGGATCCAGCCGCTGATCTTCCGCTCCAGGTACACGCCCAGCATGGCCCCCACCACGGCCAGAAAGGTGAAGACCGCCACGGTGAGGCCGAGGGCCTTCAGCGCCTCGATCACCCACGCCATCGGTGGGGTTCCTCCCGGGTGGACGGGCGGCTCGGGGCGACAGCCATCATCCCGCGGGGCGCGGCTCCGGCGGCCGCCGGGCGGAGCCTCACATCCACTCCAGGGCTCCTTTGCGCCAGGCGTAGGCCAGGCCCACGATGAGGATCCCGAGGAACAGCAACATCTCCACGAAGGCGACGGCGCCCAGCTGGCGGAAGACCACCGCCCACGGGTACAGGTAGATGACCTCCACGTCGAAGATCACGAACACCAGCGCGAACAGGTAATAGCGGACGTGAAACTGCGCCCAGGCCTGACCGAAGGGGATGACGCCCGACTCGTAGGTCAAGGTCTTCTGGGGCAGGGACACCCGCGGCGCCAGCAGCCACACCACCGCCAGGGGCAGGGCCGCCATGACGGTTCCCGCCACGGCGAAGATCGCCACGTACAGCCAGTCCACCAGGACCCGGGGCATGATCCGACAACCTCGACGCCCGCCCGGCCGATGCGCCGGTGGCGGGCACACCGGCAGTACTCATTCGCGCGATCAACCAGCGTCCCCTGCCACCGCTCCGTCCGCCGTCGTCATCCGGGCCGTCCTCCGTCACCTGTGCGCCCGTCGCCCACCATCGCATCCCCCGCCCGGGAGGCATCCTGGAGGATGTGCAGCAGGAGACGCGCCAGGCGGGCCGGATCGTGCCGCAGCACATCCTCCTCACTGAGCAGGGCGGCCGGCACCGGCACCACGCCCAGGGCGGCCACCCGGTCCAGGTCGGGTTCCACCGGCGCGGCCCCCTCCGCCAGATAGCGGGACAGCACGGTCGGATGGCGGGGCCGCTGGGTGTTGACCACCACGTGGCTCACCAGCCCGGGCCCGACCTGGTCCACCAGAGCCCGCACGTGGTCGCTGGCCGCGAAGCCGTCGGTCTCGCCGGGCTGGGTCATGACGTTGCACACGTACACCCGCACCGCCCGGCTGCGCCGGATGGCGTCGGCCACCCCCTGCACCAGCAGGTTGGGAATCACGCTGGTGTACAGGCTCCCGGGACCCAGCACGATCAGGTCCGCCTCCCCCAGCGCCTCCAGCACCTCCGGCGCCGGAGCCACGCCCGCGGGGCGCAGGCCCACCCGCCGGATACGCTTGCGGGCCCGGGTGATCTGCGACTCCCCCTCGACGGCGGTTCCGTCGGTGAACTCGGCCCACAGGACCACGTCCTGCACCGCCGACGGCAGGACCCGCCCCCGGATGTTGAGGACCTTGCTGGCCTCCCGGATGGCGCTCACCAGGTCGCCGGTCACGCCCGTGAGGCTGGCCAGGAAGAGATTCCCGAAGGCGTGGCCGTCCAGCGCCCCTCCCCGGAAGCGGTACTCGAACAGGCGCGTCAGAAGCGGCTCCGACTCGGCCAGAGCCACCAGGCAGTCCCGGATGTCGCCGGGCGGCAGCACGCCCAGTTCCCGACGCAGGCGGCCCGAACTGCCCCCGTCGTCGAACACGGTGACCACGGCCGTCAGGTTGTCGGTATGTGCTTTGAGGCCCCGCAGCAGGGTGGACAGTCCCGTCCCCCCGCCCACCACCACCACGTGGGGGCCCCGGCGGCGCTGGCGCTGGCGGGCCAGCACGTCCACCAGAGGGCGGCCGCCGGCGGGCAGCAGGGCGTCGGCCACCGACCGCACCGTCCCCCGCAGTCCTGCAAAGACCGCGGCCACGCCGCCGGCCAGCAGGACCACGGCCACGCCCGTCGCCGACAGGCGTCCTCCGGTCACCCTCAACACCCGCAGGGTTGCCCGGAACACCAGGGACTCCACCCACCCCAGCGGCTGGACGTTGATCATGAGCATCGTCCCCGCCGACAGGGCGAGGATGCCGGCGGCCATCAGCGCCACGTAGCGCTTGACGCCCAGCCCGGGGGCCAGCCAGCGCAGCCAGGCCGGGCGGAGGGGGCGGTCCACGGGCTACTCCTTGCCGACGTCCCGGTGGCGGACCGCCACGCGGTAGCCCCGCCCGCCCAGGTGGGCGGCCAGCTCGTCGGCCAGGACCACCGACCGGTGCTTGCCCCCGGTGCACCCCAGCGCGATGGTGAGGTGGGCCTTGCCTTCGGCCACAAACTGGGGCAGCAGGTAGTCCAGCAGGTCCCGCAGGCGGCGGAGGAACTCCTGGGTGGCCGGGGCGCCCAGGACGAACTCCCGCACGGGGGGGCTGTGTCCGGGCAGGGGGCGGAGGGCCTCGTCGTAGTGGGGGTTGGGCAGGAAGCGCACGTCCAGGACCATGTCGGCGTCCAGGGGGAGGCCGTACTTGTACCCGAAGGACATCACGGTCACCGCGAGGGTGCCGGGCGGCACGCCGCGGAGGAAGGTCTGCACGATGGCGTCCCGCAGCTCCCGCACCGTGAGGGTGGAGGTGTCCACGATCCAGTCGGCCCTCTCCTTGACCGCCTCCAGCCGCCGCCGCTCCTCCCGGATGCCCTCCAGGATGCCCCCGGCCTGCGCCAGAGGATGCTTGCGGCGCGTCTCCTCGTAGCGCCGCACCAGGACGTCGTCGGAGGCGTCCAGAAACAGGATGCGCGCCGGCAGCCCGAAGGCGGCCAGCTGGTCGAGGGCCATGAAAAAGTCGTTGAAGAACTCGCCCCCGCGCACGTCGATGGCGACGGCGACGTGGTGGATGCGGTCCGACTGCAGGCACAGCTCGGCGAACTTGGGTAGCAGCGCCGGAGGGAGGTTGTCCACGCAGAAGTAGCCCAGGTCCTCGAACACCTTCATGGCGTTCGACTTCCCGGCGCCGGACAGGCCGGTGATGATGACGAACTGCAGGCTGCCCTCCGGCCGGATCCCCATTTGCTGCAGGGCCGCAGGTCGCGCCACGGAACCCCCTCCCTGCCGGGCGGCCGGGGCCGGCCGCCCGCGGGGATCAGTGTACCACGCCCTCCCTGCGCCGGCGGGACCCGGGGGCCCGCGGTCCGTACGCGACCTGGAGCCTGGGACCGCGCCGGGCGGGAAACCTCAGCGGGCGAGCAGGGCGCTCAGCGCCGTGCTGATCAGGGAGATGAGCAGTGCGCCCGCCACCGCCCACCAGAAGCTGGTGACCTCCAGGGCGGTCAGGGCGGCCACCAGCGACAGCATCAACGCGTTGACCACCAGGGTGAACAGCCCCAGGGTCAGGATGGTCAGCGGCAGGGTGAGGACGAAGACCAGCGGGCGGATCACCGCGTTGACCACGCCCAGGACCAGCGCCGCCACCACCGCGGCGCCCACCCCCGGCACCCGCACCCCGGGCAGAAGCAGGGCCGTCAGATAGATGGCCGCGGCATTGATCGCCCACCGCAGGACGAATCCCGCCATGGGGGACCGCCCCCGCCGGCTAGAGATGGCCGGCCACCAGGTCGGCGACGGCCGTGGGGAGGGCGGCCACGCGGACCCCGGCCGCCTGCAGGGCCTCCACCTTGCTGGCCGCCGTGCCGGCCGTCCCGGAGATGACGGCGCCGGCGTGCCCCATGCGCTTGCCCGGGGGCGCGGTGCGCCCGGCGATGTAGGCCACCGCCGGCTTGGACATCCCTCCGGACCGGATGAAGGCAGCCGCCTCCTCCTCCGCGCTGCCCCCGATCTCCCCGATGAGGACCACGGCCCGCGTCTGGGGGTCCGTCTCGAAGAGCTGCAGGGCGTCGGTAAAGCTCATCCCCACCACCGGGTCGCCCCCCAGGCCCACGGCCGTGCTCTGACCGATGCCCCGTCGCGTCAGGCTGGCGACGATCTCGTAGGTGAGGGTGCCGCTGCGGGAGACCACCCCCACCGGGCCCGGGAGAAACAGCGAGTTGGGCATGATACCGATCTTGCAGCGGCCGGGAGCCGCCAGGCCCGGACCGTTGGGGCCCACCACCCGCACGCCGCGCCGCTGCGCCTGGTCGACGATCTGGATGGTGTCCTGCACGGGAATCCCCTCGGTGATGATGACCACCGGGTCCATCCCCAGCTCGATAGCCTCCAGGGCCGCTTCGCGGGCAAAGCGGGCGGGGACGAACAGGCAGGCGGCGGTCCCCCCGGTGGCCCGCACCGCCTCCTCGCCGGTCTCGAACACCGGCACCCCGTGGACCGTCTGGCCGCCCTTGCCGGGGGTGACGCCGGCCACCACCCGGGTGCCGAACTCCAGCATCCGGGCCGTGTGGAACTGCCCCTGGTAGCCGGTCATCCCCCACACCACCACCCGCGTGTCGGCCGAGACCAGAATCGCCACGTCACTCCCTCCGCGTCCGTGTCGCTTTCCGTGTCGTCCGCCCGGTGGCCGTCAGGGGCCCCCCGCCGGCAGCAGGACCGGAGTGCCCTGCCAGCCGGCGGGCACGGCCAGCCCCAGCGCCGCCACCACTGTGGCCGCGGTATCGTAGGTCACCACCGGCCGCCGCAGCGGCCCCGGGGACACCGCACCCCAGGCGATCCACGGAATGGTCACATCCTGAGGGTCGGCACTGCCGTGGACGCGCCCGTGGCCCCCGTGGTCGGCGGTGAGGATGAGCAGGTAGGCGGCGCCCAGGCGGTCCAGCGCGTCCCGCAACACCTGCACCGTGTCCGGCAGGCGAGCCACTGCCCGCCGGTAGGGCTCGGACATCCAGCCGGCGCGGTGCCCTTCGGCATCGGGATCGGCCACGTGCACAAACAGCAGGTGCGGACGGGCCTCCTCCAGGTAGGAGGCGGCCCGGCGCGCCACCTCCGCCTGGTCAGCGCGCGGGAAGGGCAGGACGGCCACGTGGCGGACCGCTGCCGGGGGCAGCAGGTACCGCAGCTTGGCCTTGGCGACGAACGCCGCGGTGGCCATCCCTGCGCCGGCCGCCACCGTGAACGCCGTGGGCCGGTCCAGGTAGCCCTGCCCGGGCGACCAGGTGTTGACGCGCACGCCGTGCACGGCGGTCCCCACCCCCGACAGCATCGAGACGTGGGAGGGCAGGGTCGTGCTGGGCAGCGTGGTGCGGGCCGACCAGGTGTAGGCGGCGCCCGCCAGGCGCTCCGCAGGCCAGGCGGCGGCCACCGCGTCGGCGCGGGCCCCGTCGGCGCTGAGGACCACCACGTGGCGGACGACGGTCCTGGCCGCCGCGGGCAGGCCCGCGGCCAGGACCGCGGCCAGCAGCAGCGCCAGGAGCCAGAGGGATCGCCTCACCGCCGGGATGCGAGGGCCACGGCCTGCCGGGCGGCGTCATCGGGATCCACGAACGCGTGGATGCCGGCCTGCTGGAGGATCTGCTGGCCCTGCTCCTCGTTGGTCCCCGTCAGGCGCACCACCAGGGGCACCGGAGGCAGGGCGCTCACGATGCCGCGGGCGATGTCGTCACAGCGGGTGATGCCGCCAAAGATGTTGATGAACAGGACCCGCACCCCCGGCTTGCGCAGGGCAATCTCGATGGCCTGCCGCATGTTCTCGGTGGTCGCTCCGCCGCCCACGTCCAGGAAGTTAGCCGGCCGCCCCCCGAAGTGGGCGACCATGTCCAGCGTGGCCATCACCAGCCCGGCGCCGTTGCCGACGATGGCGATGTCCCCGTCCAGCTCCACGTAGGACAGACCCGCCGCCCGGGCCAGGCGCTCCAGGTCCGTCAGCTCCTCGCTGGCCGGCAGTTCCGGGTGGCGGAACAGCGCGTTGTCATCCACCACCACCTTGGCGTCGACGGCCAGCAGGTGGCCGCCCACCACCCCCAGGGGGTTGATCTCGGCCAGCTCGGCATCCTGCTCGGCGACCAGCCGGTACAGAGCGGTGGCGACGCCGGCGAACTCCCCCAGGAGCGGCCCGCTCAGGCCGATGGCCCGCCCCAGCCGCCGGGCGTGGTAGGGCAGGAACCCCACCCATGGGTCCACCGGCAGCCGGGCGATCGCCTCGGGCGTGGCGCGGGCCACCTCCTCGATGTCCACACCCCCCGCCGCCGACGCCACCGCCACCAGCCGGCGGGCCGAGCGGTCCACGGTGAACGCCAGGTAGTACTCGGCGGCGATCTCCGCGGCTTCGGCCACCAGCAGCCGCCGGACCCGTTCGCCCCGGATCTCCATGCCCAGCAACGCCGCCGCCACCGCCGCGGCCTCCCGGGGAGTGGACGCCAGGCGGATGCCGCCGGCCTTGCCCCGCCCTCCCACCAGGACCTGGGCCTTCAGGACCACGGGATAGCGAAGGTCCAGCGCGTCGATCTGGTCGGGGCGCTCCACCACTGCGCCCCGCTGGACGGGGATCCCGTAGCGGGCGAACAGCTCCTTGGCCTGGAACTCGTGGAGCTTCACGGCCTACAGTTTCAGCGCCCCGATCATCTCCCGCACCGCCGCCACCGAGGCCGCAAACGCCGCCCGCTCCTGGGCGTCCAGGGGAAGCTCGATGATGCGCTCGACCCCGCGTGCCCCCAGGACCACCGGCACCCCGATGCACACGTCGCGCTCGCCATACTCCCCGTCCAGGTACACGCTGCAGGGGACCAGGCGCTTCTTGTCCCGCAGGATGGCCTCCACCATCTGGGCGATGGCGGCCCCCGGGGCGAAGAACGCGCTGATGCCCATCAGTTCGGTGATTTCCGCCCCCCCGCGCCGGGTGCGGGCCACCACCGCCTGGATCCGCTCGGCCGGCAGCAGGTGGTCCAGCGGCACGCCGCCCACGTGGGCGAACCGCGGCAGGGGAACCATGTCCTTGTCGGTGTGGGCGCCGATCACCATGGCGTGCACGTCCTCCACCGAGACCCCTACCTCCCGGGCGAGGAAGGTGCGGAAGCGCGTCGAGTCCAGGGCGCCCGACTGGCCGACCACCCGGTGCCGCGGAAAGCCCGACACTTTGCAGGTGAGGTAGGTCATGGCGTCCAGGGGGTTGGTGACCACCAGCAGGATGGCCTCGGGCGAGTAGCGGACCACCTGCTCCACCACCCCGCGCACGATGCCGGCGTTGGTGTCCAGCAGCTGCTCCCGGGTCATCCCGGGCTTGCGGGCCACGCCGGCCACGATGACCACCACCTGCGAGCCCGCCGTCTCCTCGTACCCGTTGCTGCCCACCACCGTCAGGTCCACGCCCCGGATGGGCAGGGCCTGGGCCAGGTCCAGAGCCTTGCCCTGGGGCATCTTCTCGATGATGTCCACCAGCACCAGATCCGCCAGCTCCTCGGCCGCCAGCCAGTGGGCGGCGGTATGGCCGACCATCCCCGCTCCGACGATGGACACCTTGGGCCGCATGGTGACCCCTCCCGCGCGCGACGGGGAAGAGACAACGGTCAGGGTCCGGGATGGTCGGACGCGTCTCCCGATCCCGACACCCCGCCGGCCCCTCCCTCTTCCCTCTTCCGTCCTCCCTTTTCCCTGGCCTCCGGCCGACCCGGCCGCCCGTCACTCCATGTTGTCGATGACGGCGCTGGCGAACTCGCTGGTCCGCACCTCCCGCGCGCCGTCCATCAGGCGGGCCAGGTCATAGGTCACAATCTTCTGGCGGAAGGTCTTCTCCAGAGCCCGCACGATCCGCTGGGCGGCCTCGGTCCACCCCAGGTACTCCAGCATCATGACCCCCGACAGGGTGACCGAGGTGGGATTGACCTTGTCCAGGTTGGCGTACTTCGGGGCCGTTCCGTGGGTGGCCTCGAACACGGCGTGCACGTCGCCGATGTTGCCCCCCGGGGCCATGCCGATGCCTCCCACCTGCGCCGCCGCCGCGTCGGAGAGGTAGTCGCCGTTGAGGTTCCCGGTGGCGATCACGTCGAAGTCCTGCGGCCGGATCAGCAGGTGCTGGAAGGTCACATCCGCGATGGAGTCCTGGATCAGCAGCCGGCCGGGCGGCACCTGGCCGCCGTGGTCGCGCTGGACCTCCTCCCAGGTGACGGTGACGTCGCCGAACTCCTCCCGGGCCACCTGATACCCCCACTCCCGGAAGGCGCCCTCGGTGTACTTCATGATGTTGCCCTTGTGCACCAGGGTCACGCTGCGCCGGCCGCGCTCCAGGGCGTACCGGATGGCCTTGCGCACCAGCCGCTTGGTCCCGAAGGGGCTCATGGGCTTCAGGCCGATGCCCGAGTCCTCGCGGACCTGCCAGCCGAACTCCCGCCGGACGAACTCAATCAGCCGGCGCGCCTCCGGGGACTGGCTGGGATGCTCGAAGCCCACATAGATGTCTTCGGTGTTCTCCCGGAAGATGACCACGTTCAGCCGCTCGGGATGCCGCACCGGGCTGGGCACCCCCTCGAACCACCGCACGGGCCGCACGCAGGCGTACAGGTCCAGCAGCTGGCGCAGGGCCACGTTGAGGCTGCGGAACCCGCCCCCCACCGGCGTGGTGAGGGGGCCCTTGATGCCGACCACGTAGTGCTGGAAGGCCCGCAGGGTATCTTCGGGCAGCCACGTGCCAAAGAGCTTGTAGGCCTTCTCGCCGGCGTACACCTCGAACCACACGATGCGCCGGCGGCCCCCGTAGGCCGCCTGCACGGCGGCGTCGAAGATCCGCCGGCTGGCGCGCCAGATGTCCGGCCCCGTCCCGTCGCCCTCGATGAAGGGGATGATGGGCTGGTCGGGCACCACCAGGCGGCCGTCCCGGACCTCGATGCGCTGACCCTCGGCAGGGGGCGTGAGCGTTTCCAGCGCCGACATGACAGACCCTCCACGCGCCCGCAGATGTCTCGGAGATATCTCGGACCGCGATCAGTGTAGCGCAGGGGGAATACGGAGGGAAGAAGGAAGAGGGATGAAGGAAGAGGGAAGGCTCCTATGCCGTTCCGTCCGCCTTCCCCTCTCCTCCCGTTATTGACTCGGCCGCCGCACCGGGGTAGGCTGAAAGCGGACTGCTGGTCAGACCAGCAGTCCTCCCATGGCCGCACCCGGGCGCCTGTTCCAGCCGATCCGCCGCAGCCGGATCTACGAGGACGTCGTCCGCCAGATTCAGGACCTCATCGCCTCCCAGCACCTGGCCCCGGGGGACCGCCTGCCCGGGGAGCGGGAGCTGGCCGACCGGCTGTCGGTGAGCCGCCAGTCGGTGCGCGAGGGCCTGCGGGTCCTGGACTACCTGGGCGTGGTGGACGTGCGGCCGGGCGAGGGGACGTTCGTGGCCGCCGCCCCGTCCGCCCCCCTGGACCCCGCCGTCTACAGCCTGCTGTCCGAACGTACCTTCCTCCTGGACGTCCTGGAGGCCCGGGCCATCGTCGAGGAGGGCATCGTGACCCTGGCCGCCGGGCGGGCCACCCGGGAAGACCTGGACGCTCTGGAGGCGCTGCTGCAGGCCCGGGAGCGGGACCTGGCCGCCGGCCGCCACGACGTGGCCGGGGACCTGGCCTTCCACGCCCAGCTGGCGGAGGCCACCGGCAATCCGGTCCTGACCAGCCTCATGCGCCACCTCAACGAGATGTGGCTGCGCTCGCGGGAGAAGACCGGGCGGCGCCAGAGCAGCCCCCAGCGGGCCCTGCAGTTTCACCGGGCCATCCTCCGCGCCTTGCGGCGGCGCCAGCCGGCGGGGGCGCGGCGGGCCCTGCGGGCGCACCTGCGGGATATGCGGGCCGACATCGAAGAGCGCAGCGCGCGGCTGCGCCAGATCCGGCGCGGGAGGTGACGACAGATGGCACGCGCGACGTCGCGCAAGCGCGCCCGCCGGGTCAGCCGGCGGGTCATCCGGCCGGCGCGGGCACCCGGCGCCCCGCCGGAGACGCGCATCGAGCGGGACTCCCTGGGCGAGATGCCGGTCCCCCGGGAGGCCTACTATGGCGCGTCCACGGCCCGGGCGGTGCGCAACTTCCCCATCAGCGGACTGCGGTTCCCGCGGTCCTTCCTGCGGGCCCTGGGCCTCATCAAGCGGGCCGCCGCCGAGGTCAATATGGACCTGGGCCTGCTGGACCGACGGACGGGCGAGGCCATCGCCCGGGCGGCGGCGGAGGTGGCCGAGGGAAAGTTCGACGATCAGTTCGTGGTGGACATCTTCCAGACCGGCTCGGGCACGTCCACCAACATGAACGCCAATGAGGTGATCGCCAACCGCGCCACCGAACTGCTGGGAGGCGAGCGGGGGAGCCGTCTGGTCCACCCCAACGACCACGTGAACCTCTGCCAGTCCAGCAACGACGTCATCCCCACCGCCATTCACCTGGCCGCCCTGCTGGACATCGAGGGGCGCCTGCTGCCGGCGCTGGAGGAGCTGCAGCAGGCGCTGGAGGAGAAGGCGGTGGCATTCGCCGACATCATCAAGACCGGCCGGACCCACCTCATGGACGCCACCCCTATCCGCCTGGGGCAGGAGTTCACCGGATACGCCGGGCAGGTCCAGCGGGCGATCCGGCGGATCCGGACCGCCGCCGAAGACCTGCGGGAGGTCCCCCTGGGAGGCACGGCGGTGGGCACGGGCGTCAACGCCCACCCCGAGTTCGCCGCGCGGGCCTGTGCCCGGCTCAGCCAGCTGGCCGGCACCGAGGTGCGGGAGACCACCAACCACTTCCAGGCCCAGTCCTGCCTGGACGCCCTGGTGTTCACCTCAGGCGCCCTGCGGGCGTATGCCACGGCGCTGATGAAGATCGCCAACGACATCCGCTGGATGGGATCGGGCCCCCGGGCCGGGCTGGGTGAGCTGAAGCTGCCGGCGGTGCAGCCCGGGTCGTCCATCATGCCCGGCAAGGTCAACCCCGTGATCCCCGAATCGGTGATCCAGGTCTGCGCCCAGGTGCAGGGCACCGACCTGGTGGTGGCCCTGGGCAACCAGTGGGGGAACTTCGAGCTGAACACCATGATGCCGGTGATGGCCTACAACCTCCTGCAGGCCATCGCCGTGCTGGCGGCGGCGTCCCAGAACTTCGCCCGCCAGTGCGTGCGGGGGCTGGAGGCCACCGAGGCCGGGCCGGCGTCGGTGGAGCGGGGGCTGATGCTGGCCACCGCCCTGGCGCCGGTGGTGGGGTACGACCGCGCCGCCGAGGTGGCCAAGCAGGCCGCCGCCACCGGCCGCACCATCCGGGAAGTGGCCCGGGAGATGCTGGGCCTCAGCGACGCCCAGCTGCAGGAGATCCTGGACCCCGCCCGCATGACCGCTCCCGGCCTGCACGGCGCCGGCGGCGGAGGATAGGCGCGGATCTCGCACCACCACAGGGCCGCACGACGGGAGGTCGGCGATGAGCAGACGCTGGCTGTGGGACGAGCGGGGAGCGGTGGGGGCGCCGCCGGCACCCTGGGCGGCTGCGACGCTGCGCCGCGACCCGTGGTGGAGGGATGTGGTCCTGATCCTGGTCGCCCTGGCGGCGTTCGTGGCCTACGCCACCTGGCGCGCCCTGATGAACGCCCACTACTACGTGCCGCCGTACATCTCGCCGTTTTACTCTCCGTGCGTGGCCGAGGCCTGCGCCCACGCCACCGCGCGGTGGATCGGCGGCTGGTGGCGGTTCACGCCGGCGTTGCTCGTCCTGTGGGTGCCGCTGGGATTCCGGGTCACCTGTTACTACGCCCGCCGGGTGTACTACCGGGCGGTGTTCTGGGCGCCGCCCGCCTGCGCGGTGCGGGACCGCCCCGCGGTCTACACGGGGGAGACGCGGTTCCCGTGGGTCCTGCAGAACCTGCACCGCTACTTCTTCTGGCTGATCCTGCCCATCGTGGCCGTCCACTGGTGGGACGTCACGGTGGCCTTCCGGTTCCCCGACGGGCCGGGGGTGGGCGTGGGCTCCCTGGTCATCCTGGCCGACGCCCTCCTGCTCACCCTGTACACCGCCTCCTGCCACGCCTGCCGGCACCTGTGCGGCGGCCACGTGGACGCCTTCAGCCGGGCCCCGCTGCGGGCCCGCCTGTGGCAGGCCGTCAGCCGCTTGAACCCCTATCACGGCCTGTTCTTCTGGCTGGCCCTGGGCATGGTGGCCCTGGCCGACCTGTACGTCTACCTGCTGTCCGTGGGCGTGCTGACCGACGTGAGGATCCTGTGATGGCGCGCGAGGCGTACGAGATTCACGACTACGACGTGGTGGTGGTGGGTGCGGGCGGGGCCGGGCTGCGGGCGGCCATCGAGGCGGCCACCCAGGGCGCCCGCACGGCCCTGGTCTGCAAATCGCTGCTGGGCAAGGCCCACACGGTGATGGCCGAGGGGGGCGCGGCCGCCGCCCTGGGCAACATCTGGCCCGAGGACAACTGGCGGGTGCACTTCCGGGACACCATGCGGGGCGGCAAGTTGCTCAACAACTGGCGCATGGTGGAGATCTTCGCCAAGGAAGCCCCCGAGAGGATCCTGGAGCTGGAGGAGTGGGGCGCGGTCTTCGATCGCACCCCCGAGGGCCTGATCTCCCAGCGGGATTTCGGCGGCCACCGCTACGCCCGCCTGTGCCATGTGGGCGACCGGACGGGGCTGGAGATCATCCGCACCCTGCAGTACCGGCTGCTGTCCCTGCCGTCGGTGGACGTCTTCATGGAGTGCACCATCACCCGGCTGCTCACCGACGCCGGGCGCATCGCGGGGGCCTTCGGATACCGGCGGGACACGGGAGAGTTCGTGGTGTTCCGGGCGCCCGCCGTGGTCCTGGCCACGGGAGGGTTCGGGAAGGTCTGGAAGTACACGTCCATGTCCTGGGAGAGCACCGGCGACGGCATCGCTCTGGCCCTGGACGCGGGCGCCGAGCTGCTGGACATGGAGATGGTGCAGTTCCACCCCACGGGCATGGTGTGGCCGCCCGGCGCCCGGGGGATTCTGGTCACCGAGGGCGTGCGTGGGGACGGTGGGGTGCTGCTCAACGCCCAGGGGCGGCGGTTCATGTTCGACTACATCCCCGAGTTCTTCCGGGCCGAGACGGCGGAGACCGAGGAGGAGGCCGACCGGTGGTACACCGACAAGAAGCACAACCGCCGGCCTCCCGAACTGCTGCCCCGGGACGAGGTGACCCGCGCCATCTACTTTGAGGTGAAGGCCGGGCGGGGCACCCCGCACGGCGGCGTGTACCTGGACATCGCCAGCCGCCGGCCCGCGGACTATATCAAGAGGCGGCTGCCCTCCATGTACCACCAGTTCCTGCAGCTGGCCGGCATCGACATCACCCGCCAGCCCATGGAGGTGTACCCCACCTGCCATTACGCCATGGGAGGGGTGCGCGTGGACGCCGAGACGGCGGCGGCCACCCTCCCCGGCCTGTTCGCCGCCGGGGAGATCGCCGGCGGCCTGCACGGGGCCAACCGGCTGGGGGGCAACTCGCTGACGGACCTGCTGGTCTTCGGCCGGCGCGCCGGGCTGTACGCCGCGCGGTACGCCGGCACCTCCGGCACGTCCCCCACCGTCAGCCGGGACCAGCTGGACGACGCGGCGGCCGAGCTGCTGCGGCCCTTTGAGGCCCGCGGGGAAGAGAGCCCCTTTGACCTGCAGGCGGCCCTGCAGGAGGTCATGCAGGACCACGTGGGCATCTTCCGGGACGAGGCGGGGATGCGCACGGCCCTCGACAAGATTGCCGCGCTGCGCGAGCGGGCGGCGCGGATGCGGGTCTCGGGGGGCCGTCAGTACAACCCCGGCTGGCACGCCGCCCGCGACGTCTACTCGATGCTGTCGGTGGCCGAGGCGGTCACGCTGTCGGCCCTGGAGCGGCGGGAAACCCGCGGCGGCCACAGCCGCACCGACTACCCCCAGGCCGACCCCGAGCTGGGGCGGGTGAACATCGTGGTGGCCCGCCGCAACGGCGCGCTGCTCCTGCGCCGCCAGCCCATCCCGCCCCTGCCCGACGACCTGCGGGCGATTCTGGAGGAGACGCGATGAACGCACAGAGGGAGGTTACCCTGCGCATCTGGCGCGGCACCGCCTCCGGCGGGGAGTTCCGCGACTACCGCGTGCGGCCCGTCGAAGGTATGGTGGTCCTGGACGCGGTGCGGACGGTGCAGGCCGAGCAGGCCCCCGACCTGGCGGTGCGGTGGAACTGCAAGGCGGGCAAGTGCGGCTCCTGTTCGGCCGAGGTGAACGGCCACCCGCGCCTGATGTGCATGACCCGCCTGACCGAGGTGGTCCGGGACGGCGAGCCGGTCACCGTGGCCCCCCTGCGCGCGTTTCCCGTCATCAAGGACCTGGTCACCGACGTCTCCTGGAACTTCGAGGTGGCCCGTACCATCCCGCCCTTTCAGCCCGCGCCCCCCGGCCCCGACGGGAAGAGGCGCATGTACCAGCACGAGGTGGAACGGGTCCAGGAGTTCCGCAAGTGCATCGAGTGCTTCCTGTGCCAGGACGTCTGCCACGTGATCCGCGACCACCCGGAGAACACGGCGGTGTTCGCCGGCCCGCGGTTTCTGGTGCTCCTGGCGGCCTACGAGATGCACCCCCTGGACACCGCCGACCGGACCGCCTTCGTCCGGTCCCGGGCGGGGGTGGGGTTCTGCAACATCACCCGCTGCTGCACCGAGGTGTGCCCGGAGAACATCCGCATCACCGACAACGCCATCATCCCGCTGAAGGAGCGTGTCGTCGACCGCCACTACGACCCGCTGCTGTGGCTGTGGCGGAGGCTGACCGGACGAGCCTGACGGAGCCCCTCCGGCCGGCCGCGGCAGACGGCGGGGGATGTCGGCCGGGCAGACGCCCCCAGGCGCTACGCCCGGCGCTGCCAGAGGACGTCCGCCCGACGGGCGGCCCGGTTGGCCTCGCGCGCCAGGACGAACAGCAGGTCCGACAGGCGGTTGAGGTACTGCAGCACCTCGGGCCGCACCGGCTCGGCCCGCGCCAGCGCCACCACCCGGCGCTCGGCCCGCCGGCACACGGCCCGCGCCACGTGCAGCGACGCCGCGAGAGGGGTTCCCCCCGGCAGGACGAACGCGCGCAGGGGCGCCAGGCGGTCCTGGTACCGGTCGATGGCGCGCTCCAGGGCGGCCACGTCCTCGGCGCGCACGCCCGCCGGTGGGATGTGCGTCGGCGGGGTGGCCAGCTCGGCCCCCAGGTCGAACAGCCGATGCTGGATCTCGCCCAGCAGGGCGGTCACCTCCCGCGCCCGGGCCAGGGCGCGCACGGCACCCAGGTGGGCGTTCAGCTCGTCCACGGCACCGTAGGCCTCCACCCGCGGGTGGTCCTTGGGCACCCGGCGCCCGCCGATGAGCCCGGTCTCGCCGGCATCGCCGGCGCGGGTGTAGATCCGGGGGCCCGCGGCCCGCCGGGGCGTCCGCGTCACCGGCTCTCTCCGGCGGCCACCGCCGCCGGCGGGGCGGGCTGCGCGAGGTGCTCGGTGAACCAGCGCACGATCCACCGCAGCCGCTCCACCCGGTGGGTGGGACGGCCGGTGCGGGACAGATCGTGGCTGGCGTCGGGAAACCGCACGAACACCACGCGGCGGCGCAACTTCATCAGGGCCGCAAACAGCTGCTCGGCCTCGCCGATGGGACAGCGCAGGTCCTGCTCGCCGTGCAGGATCAGCAGCGGCGTGGTGATCCGGGCCACGTAGGCCAGAGGCGACCGCTCCCAGTACCAGGTGGGCGCCTCCCACGGGTCGCCGGGAAACTCCCAGAAGCCCTTCATGTAGGCCAGGTCGCTGGTGCCCCACTGGCTGAGGTGGTTGCTGATGGAGCGCATCGTCACCGCCGCCTTGAAGCGGTCGGTGTGGCCGATGATCCACGTGGTCATGTAGCCCCCGTAGCTGCCGCCGGCCACGCCCAGCCGGTCGGGGTCCAGGGACGAAAACCGCTGGAGGGCGGCGTCCAGCGCCGCCATGAGATCCTCGTAATCCTTGCCGCCCCAGTCGTGGCGCGTGGCGGCCGTGACGGCCTGCCCGTAGCCCTGGCTGCCGCGGGGGTTGGTGTAGACCACGGCGAAGCCGGAAGCCGCCAGGACCTGAAATTCGTGGACGAACGCCTCCCCGTACGCTCCGTGGGGGCCTCCGTGCACCTGCAGGACGGTGGGGTGGCGGCCCTCCTGCCGGCCGGGCGGCAGCAGCACCCACCCCTCCACCGGCCACCCGTCGGCCCCCGGGCAGACAAACCGCTGCGGCTCCGCCAGGGTCAGTTCGGACAGCAGGGCGTGGTTCACCGACGTCAGGCGGCGCATTCCGCCGTCGGCCAGGTCCACCCGCCACAGGTCCCCGGGGGTCAGCGGGTCGCTGGCCGCCACCACCGCCGCCGCCCGGTCGGGATCCACCGACAGGCCGTAGATCTCCTGGCGGCCCGCGGTGACCGCCCGCACCGAGCCGGTGGCCGCATCCACCTCCCCGATCTGGGTGGTGCCGCCGTCGGCAATGAGCACCACCAGGCGCCGCCCGTCGGCCGTCCAGGCCGGGCCGCCGATCCGCGGATGCGCCCGCATGTCGGTGATGATGTGGTGGCCCAGGCTGCGGTCGTAGTGGCGGGTGAGGTGGACCGGTTCGCCGCCGGCCGCCGGCACGACCCACAGCCCGATGTTGGTGGCGCCCATGGCCGCGTTGTCGTGGCCATAGTAGGCGATCCGGGTGCCGTCGGGAGACCAGGACGGGAACTGGCAGGGGCCCACCGACCGGGTCAGCCGGCGCGGGGAGCCGCCGTCGGCGGGCACCACCCACACGTCGGTCACGTTGGTGACGTCGGCGTCCGGATCCCGGTTGGCGACGAACGCCAGGTGGCGGCCGTCGGGAGACCACGCCGGGTCCGCGTGATCGTAGTCCCCGTCGGTCACCTGTCGGGGTTCCCCGCCGGCCAGCGCCACGATGAAGATGTGGCGGTACCGGCCATCCCACAGTCCCTCCCCGTCGGCCTTGTACCGGATGCGGGTGATGACCCGCACGTCGCTGGCGGGCTCCTTGTGGGGGGGCTTGCCCACACAGGCCAGGAGGCGGCCGTCGGGAGACCAGCTCGCCTCCGAGGGCGCGTATGCGGGCGGAACCAGCAGCCGCGCCTCCCCGCCGTCGGCGGGGATGACGTACAGACCCCGCACCCGCCGTCCCCCGGCCGGGGCATCGCGATCGGACAGGAACGCGATCCACCGGCCGTCCGGAGACCAGCGGGGCAGGGTGTCCCGGTGCGCGCCGGTGGTGAACTGGCGCATCTCCCCGCCGTCCGCGGGCACCACCCACAGGTGCGACCGGTAGGTGTCGGCCTCCCGGTCCACCACCGTCACCACGCAGACCACCCGGCGTCCGTCCGGGCTCACCTGGGGGTCGCTGATCCATCGCAGGGCCAGCAGGTCCTCGATGGTGATCGTCCGTCCCGTCATCGGCCTCCTCCGCGCACAGCGATGCCTCCGCCTACCGTCCGTAAGCCAGCCGCTCCGCCAGGATGGGCGGCAGGCCGGCGGCCCGCATCTTCTGCTGGGTGCGGGCCAGGGGATACGCCAGGCGGACCACAAGCACCTCCCGGGCGTCGGTGTCCAGCCACAGGTAGGCGGCCCGGGGGTCGCCGTCCCGCGGCTGGCCGACGCTGCCGACGTTGATGATGTACCGGCGGTCCGGGCGCAGCCGCACCGGCCTCCCGGGCAGCAGCGGCTCGGCCGTCACCGCCTCGCCGGCCTCGGTGAACACCGCCGGGATGTGGGTGTGCCCCACCAGACACAGCTCGAAGGGGGCCGCCCGAAAACTGGCCCGGGCCGTCTCCGCGTCCAGAATGTACTCTTCGATGGGATCGCGCGCGCTGCCGTGCACGCACAGGATCCCGTCCAGGGTCAAGCGGTGGGGCAGCCCCTGCAGGTAGGACCGCACCGCGTCGGTCAGCTGGCGGCGGGTCCACAGGGCCGCCTCGTAGGCATAGGGGTTGAAGCGGGCGGCCAGGGTGTCCTGAGGGTCCACCACCGCGGCGTCGTGGTTGCCGAGGACCGCTCCCCGTAGCAGCGGGCGCAGCCGCGTCACGCAGGCGACCGGGTCCGGACCGTAGCCCACGAAGTCTCCCAGGCACAGGACCGCGTCCGGGCGGCGCGCGGTCAGGTCGGCCAGGACCACCTCCAGCGCCTCCAGGTTGGCGTGGACGTCAGACAGGACGGCGTAGCGCATCCCGAGGTCGGAAGGGACCGCTTCCTCCAGTTCGGGGCGGGCGCGGGCGGCTCCTGTGCCAGGAGGCCCGGCGCCGACACCGAACTCCCTGGAGGTTGATGGACGTCCTCCGGCGCTGGTTGCGAGTCCCCCTGCCTCCCCGGACCCGCGCCGTCGTTCGCCTCGACATGGCGGCGGCGTTCCTGTACGGCGCGTTCGCCGGGCTCACGCAGCCGTTCATCCCGGTGATGGGCGTCCGGCTGGGCGCCACCCCGCTTCAGGTCTCCCTGCTGGTCGCGGCGCCGGCGGTGGTGTTCCTGCTGTCCTTCTGGGTGGTGAACGCCGTCCGCCCCGTGCACCCGGTCCGGCTCGTCATGGGGCCGGCGCTGGCCGGGCGGGCGCTGTTCCTGCTGATGCCGCTGGTCCGGTCCCCGCGGGCCTACGTGCTGCTGGTCATCCTGTACCACGCGGTAAACTCGGTCAACCCGCTGGGCTACGCCCAGGTCATGCGGACGGTCTATCCCGATGACGCCCGGGGCCGCATCATGGCCCTGGTCAAGGTGGTGATGGCGGCGGCGTGGGTCGCGGGATCGCTGGTGGGCGGGTCGCTGATGCAGCGGCTGCCTTTCCAGTGGGTGTTCGCCGCCGCCGGGATCCTCGGCATGGCCAGCGCGGTGGTGTTCGGCCGCATCCGCCTTCCCCGGCCGGCGGAGCACCCCGAGCACATTCCCCCCGGTGCCGCCGCGCGGGTGCTGCGGGACGATCCCGGCTACCGCCGGTTTCTGCTGGCCTTCTTCGTGTTCGGGTTCGGCGGGTGGCTGACCGGGCCGGCGGTCCCCCTGCTGCTGGTGCGGGACCTGCGGGCCTCCAACCTGCAGGTGGGCCTGCTGGGCGCGGTGACCTCGGCCACCTGGGTGCTGTCGTTCTACTCCTGGGGCCGGATGATCGACCGGCGCACGGCCACCGGCGCCCTGAAGGTCGTTTTCACCATCGGAACCCTGACGCCGCTGATCTACCTGGTGGCTCCCAATCCCTGGGTGGTCCTGCTGGCGGGGATCACCGATGGCCTGGCCTCGGCCGGCATCGACCTGGGGTGGCTGGCCGCCGTCCTCCACTACGCGCCGCCCGGCCGGGTGCTGCTGTACACCACGCTGTTCAACACCCTGGTCGGCGTGCGGGCCGCGGTGGCGCCGGTCCTGGCCGGATCGCTGATCCCCCGCGTGGGGGTGCGGGCCATCTTCGCGATCGCGGCGGCGTTCTACCTCCTGGGCACGGTGCTCATGCGCCGGGTGCCCCCTCCCCCCCAGGCGGGCCGAACCGGGCCTGCCAGTACGGGCTGAGCAGGTCCGCCAGCTCCCGGGGAGGGCGGCGCCACAGCAGGGTCCGCTCCACCGTCTCTCCCAGCCGGCGGCGCTGGATCCGCACCCGCTGGTAAAAGCGCGCCCAGAACGCGTCTTCGGCGTCCTCCAGAAGGACCACCCGCCGGCCTTCCACGAGGACCTCCAGCCGGCAGCGTCCGCCGGAACTCACCACCCAGGCGTCCCGGCAGCCGAAGCGCCGGCGCAGCACCTCCCGCAGGTGGGCGGCCAGCCGGCGCTGCTGGGGCCAGGGGCCGCCACGGGCAGTCATGAGGCCGCCAGCCGGCGGCCCAGGTCGTCCAGGAACGCCCCCAGATACGCCGCGCCGATCTGGTCGGGGTCGTCCACGTCGCGCAGGGCGGCGCGGTCCACGTCCAGGGTGGCGGCGATGTCCGCCACCATCGGCCGCAGCGTCTGGATGTACGCCTGCACGTGCTTCTGCCCGGAGCGGGTGTGGGGCACGGGAATGACAAAGCCGCGCCGGCGGTCTCCCGCCGGCAGTCGCCGTTCCGCCCGCACCATCGCGCTCACCCCCTCGGTGCGGCCCCGGCCGTCAGGGCTTGAGGGAGAAGTCGGCCACCTGCGGGGACGCCAGCCGGGCGAAGTCCGCGTAGGCGATCTTCATGGTCTCCCGGTGGGTGCCGGCGTTGAAGACGATGTAGGGATCTTCGGTGAGCTGGCGGTCCACCACCACCGGCACGTTGTACAGGTTGCCGAACGGCGGCATGGCGCCCACCTCGCAGTCGGGGAAGACGTGGGCGAACTCCTGCTCCCGGGCCAGACGCGCCTCCCGGGCTCCCAGGGCGGCCTTCAGGCGGGCGAAGTCCACCCGGTTGGGCGCCGGCAGGACCAGGGCCACCAGGGATCCGTCCACCATGGCCATGACCACCTTGGCCACCAGGCGGCCGGGCACATGTTGCACCGCCGCCACCTCCTGGGCGGTGTAAACCTCCGGGTGGGTGGAGAGCTCGTAGCGGACGCCGTTCTCCCGGAAGTACTGCTCCAGGCGCTCGCGGCACGTCATCGCCGTCACCTCCCCGCCACCGTGTCCTACCGTCCCCAGGCCCCGGTGGTGAAGGCGCGGCCCACCAGGGCCGCCTGGGTCAGGCACAGGAGCGCGAACGCCGACGGGCCGGCGGCTCCCGGGTTGTGCAGGGCCGGCCGCAGGAATCCTCCCGGCCGCAGCCCCACCTGGGCCACCGCGCCGGCAACCACCAGGCCGCCGTACAGGAAGTGCAGCGCCGTGCGGGGCCGCGCCCCGCCCAGGGCCAGGACGGCGCCGGAGGCGGCCTGGACCACCGTCAGCGCCGCCACCGCCAGCAGGACCGTCCAGAAGGCTGCGCCCAGGGTCCGCCGGCCCCCGACGTGCGCCCGGAAGGCCCACAGGGCGAGCGCGGCGTTGCCGACGATCACGGCCACGGCGAGGTACCGGGAAGCATGAACGGTGAGCAGCGCGGCCATCGCTGGGAGTCCGCCGGACACCGACCCACTTCCACGACCCCGGGGGGAGGGTCCTGCCGGACAAAGAGGGAAGAAGGAAGAGGGAAGAAGGAAGAAGGGGGTGCCTCTCCCCCTCTTCCCTTCTACAGGGCCGTCAGCAGCCCGCCCTCCCGCAGGCGCTCGAGGATCGCCTGCATCTTGGCGAAGTCCCGGAAGCCGGCGCTGAACTCGTCGCTGGTCTTGTACCCGATCTCGACGAACTTGTTCAGGGTCACGAAGAAGGCGTACTGGACGGTGCTGGCTATCGTCTCCGGGGCGTCCCGGTTCTTGTCCAGGTGCAGGTCCAGGATGTCGATCTTGGGAATCAGCTCGCTGTCGGTCCGGCCGGCCTTGGCCTCGGTGCGCAGCAGGTCCTCCAGGTTCTTCGTGGCCACCCAGTCCTTGCTGAGGACCATGGCCACGTCCAGGTCGTACTCCAGGTCGCCGGAGCCCACGCAGTGGTGCATGGTGGGGCGGGCAAACTCGGAGACTTCCTCGTGGGGCTTCTCGTCCAGCCGGCAGCCCTCTTTGTCCAGCGGCGAGATGGCGAACACCGGCACGTTCAGCTCCAGGCTGAGGTCCGCCAGCTTGGCGGAGATGAGGTCGGTGCGCGCCTTCTCGTCGTGGACATTCTCCTCCAGGGGCACCCGCTGCAGGTAGTCGATGAAGATGACGCACTCGTCGGTCTGGTAGGCGTGCATGAGGTTGTGGGCGCGGGCCTTGATCCGCTCCACCGTGTCCTGGCGGCCGGCCTCGAACAGGTACAGGGTGCCCAGCTGCTTCTCCAGCCGGGCCCAGGCGTCCTTGACCCGGCCCCGGATCGAGGGGGCGCGGGATTCGGCGGACAGCAGCGCCGCCGGGTTGACCAGGGATTCCTTGGCCAGCAGCCGCGCGAACAGCACCCGGCTGGTCTGCTCCCACGAGTAATACAGGACCGGGATGCGGTAGCGCCCGGCCACGGTGGCGGCCAGTTCCAGGGCGAAGTTGGTCTTGCCCCGGCGAGGCGCCCCCGCCAGCCCGTAGTAGAAGCCTCGCCGCAACCCCGACAGCGCTTCGCTGAGGCGGTCAAACGGCGACAGATCGTAGCCCAGGGTCGAGCCGGACCGGCCCTCGAGGATTTCCTGGACGATGCGGGACCCCACCTCCCCGGCGGCGGGCGTGTTGCGGGCCATGCGCTGCTGCTGGATCTCCAGCAGGGCGGGGATGATCTGCCCGACGAAGTCCACCACGTCCCGCTCGGCCCGGTCCTCCTCGAGATAGGTGGTGATGGCCGTGTTGACCTCCACCAGCCGCAGGCGGGCGGCCCGCGCTTTGAGGATGTCCACGTAGGCCATGACCTGGGCGGCGTCGGGCTCGGGCGTGGCCTCCACCGCGTCCAGGAATTTGCGCATCTCGGGGGAGAGGACTCCGCGCTCCCCGAGCAGGCCCCGCACCGTCAGGGGCTCCAGGGGCATTTCCTTCTGGGCATAGATGTCGCCAAGGACCTTGGCCAGGGTGCGGCCGAGGGCGTGAGGCATCAGGTCCGGGCGGAACCCCGCCTCCAGGGCGCGGCCGAGCAGGTAGCGATCCCGGAGGAACCCGCTGAGGAGGCGCTTTTCGATGACGGCGACTTCTTCCACAGACCCACCCCCGCCGCCGCCGTGGTCGGGCACGCCCGCCCCCGGGCGCAGGACGCAGGAGGCGGCGCAGGCGGCGCAGACGTTCAGGGTTCCTGCACCCGTCCTATGCCCCCCGCCCACGCGAGGGTAGACCGGGCCTAGCGCTTCCAGCGGCGGTAGCGGACCTCGGCGGCCCGGTGCATGCGCTCCACGGCGTTGACGGTGCCGATGACGGCGTCGCAGACCCAGCCACCGTCGGGCAGGCGCTGATCCCCCGAGGGGAAGGTCAGCCGCAGGCCGCGCAGCCGCAGCCGGGGCCGGCCGCCGGCCAGCAGGGTGACCGAGGGCGCCGCCCGCGCCATCAGCCGCGGCAGCACCGACCGCCCGAAGGTGGCGCGGGTGAATCCGATGGTGCGCGGGCCGACCACCGCCTTGTCGGCATAGGCCAGGATCAGGCCCCGCGGCCCCACCAGGGTCACGTGGCGGAAGGCCAGCGGCCGGCGATTCCGTTGAGGGGAGGCGGCCACACTGATATAATTCCCTGTGCGTCTCGCCCCTTCTTGCGCGGCGCCCGCGCGCCCGTAGCTCAGCGGATAGAGCGTCGGCCTCCGGAGCCGAAGGCCGGGGGTTCAAATCCCTCCGGGCGCGCCACCAACTCCCCTGCCAGACGCGGTTTTTCACCCATGCGGTCTCCCCCGAGCTGCCCTGTCGGGGTCAATGCGCAATCCGGTGGCAGGGACCTCCGCCTGCGCGATCGGACCGAGCCGACCGGGTCATCGAGATGGCCCCTCGCCAGGAGGGGGTGACTCCCTCAGCAGCCGGGCGATCTGGCGGATGGCTCCCAGATGATACCCCCCGTGGCCCACCAGCGCCAGCACGCCCCACAGGGTGTCGCGGTCCGACCAGTCCTGCCGGTCGCGGATGGCCTGCAGGAGTTGGCGGTGCGCCTGCCGCAGGTCGGCGCGCAGCCGGTGCCACTCGGGGGCGGTCACCACCTGCGTCCGCCAGCTGCCGGCCCAGTCGGCGGAGGCATACGCGTCCTCGCCGGCCAGGGCGCGGGCGGCCAGGTCCAGCGCGTACCGCAGGTGCGCGGCGTGGGCGGCGATGGTGTTCATGCCCGGAGCCGGCGGACGGGACGCCGCCCCGGCGGAGATCGCCTCCAGCGTGCCCAGCACGCCCGATGCAGGCTCGTTGCTCACCACCCACGTGGACCTTGGGTCGGGCGGCCCCACGTGGATCTCTTCCAGGAGGGCTTCCACCGCCTCCACGAACCGCTCGCGACCGATATCCTCCATCCGTCTGACCTCCTTCCAGAGTCCGTGGAGCTCCCGCGGAATGGGCAGGTCCCTTCCCCCATGGGCCGCGCCTTCTGCGACTCCGGCGTCGCCTCAGGCCAAAGGGGCCGGCATCCCCCGGGAACTCCGTGACGTGCCCGCTATGCAGCGGTCCACCCCGCGTCGGCGGGGATGATGGCTCCGTTGATCTGCCGCGACTCGTCCGATGCCAGAAACAGTGCCAGCGCGGCGATGTCCTCGGGCTCCAGGATGGCGGGGATCAGCGCCGCATACGCCTGGGCGCGCGCCGAACCGGCCGGGTCCATGCGTTCGGGGATCATGGATTCGGCGATGTTGGTCCGGGTGGCACCCGGGCAGATGGCGTTGCACCGGACGCCCTTCAGCGCGTACATCCAGGCCGTGTTCCGGGTCAGCCCCACCAGCGCGTGCTTGGAGGCCGTGTATGCCGCTCCCGCGGCGCCGCCCTCGATCCCGGCCGTGGACGAGATGTTGATGATGGACCCGCCGCCCTGCTGGACCATCCGGGGGACGGCCCGGCGCATGGTGAACATGGGCCCGTCAAGGTTGACAGCCAGCACCCTCCGCCAGACGTCGTCGTCCAGCTCCCCCACGCCCTGCATGAAGTCCATGATGCCCGCGTTGTTGACCAGCACGTCGATGCGGCCGTAGGTGTCAACCGCGAGATCCACCAGCGCCTCCGCCGCCTGCCGGTCGGCGATGTTGCCGTGGACGCCGGTGATGGCCCCCCCGCCGGCCCGGATGGACGCGACCGCCTCGTCCAGGCGGGTGGCATTGATATCTCCAGCCACCACCTTCGCCCCTTCGGCGGCGAAGCGCCGGGCGATGGCCAGACCGATGCCCGACGCCGCTCCCGTGACCACAGCCACCTTCCCCTGCAGCCTCATCCGCTCACCCCCGGTCTCCAGGTCTTCGACCTAGCCCCGGCGCCCGCTCAGACCCGCGGCGCGCGCGCGCCGGACGGAAAAGCCCCCATCACCTTACCCCCCTCCGCCGGAGCCTGCAATCGGGCCAGGATACGAGCCGCCTCACGCTGCGCTCCGAAAGTGTGGTGGCAACCTCCCTGACACGTTCATCTCACCCCACACAGAGCAAGACCTGGATGCCCAGCTCGCCCAGTTCATGAGCGTACATCCCGAGACCACGCATCGGATCCTGTCAAGGGATGCTGATTCTTTGCCGGCGGCCTGAGAACATTTGCACGCTCCCCTGCCTGTTCGGATCCGGGACGGTAAAATGATGTTTGAACAACGCATCCGGAGGTGCTTCCGTGGTCCGAGCCATGACTGCTCTGGCGCTCGTGATACTGCTTGCGTCTCACGCCGTCAGCGCACCGACGTGGCCCGCAGGACGTGCTGTCACAATTGTGGTCCCGTTCGCAGCCGGTGGGGGTACGGACATAATCGCCCGGCAGCTCCAGCGGGCGATGCAACGGTTTCTGGACGCTCCCATCGTCATCCGCAACGTCCCCGGTGCGGGAAGCGGCATCGGGACCAATGAGGTGTTGCGCGCCCAGCCCGATGGGCACACCCTGCTGCTATCGGGAACCCACACCATTACGGCGTCTCTGCAGGGACTCACCACCGGATCGGTGTTCCAGCTCGACCACATTGCCAGCCTGAACTGGGACGCTTTCGTGATCGGGGTCCTGGATACTTCACCCTACAGGACCCTCGGAGATCTCATCGAAGCGGGCAAGAGAGAACCAGGAAAGATTACCATCGGCCATGCTGGCGTGGGAGCCCTCACGCACCTCACCGCGGAAGCGCTCAACCGGTCCGCAGGGAACCCGTGGACGGTCGTTCCCTTCGAGGGTGGGGCCCGACTGATCGCGGGCGTTCTCGGAGGCGTGGTCGCCGCTGGGGTCTTCTCCCAGTCCGAGGTCATAGGTCAGACTGGCCGTTTGCGGCCCCTGGCCGTCACCAGTCGGAGCCGTTCGCCGCTGTTCCCCCAGACCCCCACGCTTGAGGAACTGGGGTTCAAAGGCATTCCCCAGGGAAGCTTCCGCGCCATCAGCGGACCGAAGGGGATTCCCATGGACACCCGCCGCGCCATTGCGGCGGCTGTGGGACGGGCGATGAATGACCCCGACTGGATCGCGTTCAGCCGGCAAAACGGCCTCGTCAAGCACTATCTCACCAACGAGGAGCTGGAACGGTATTTCGGTGTTTTGACGCTGGAGTTGTCCAAACTCCTCCGCCAGGTTGGGCTGATCAAGTGACCCGCCCGGCGCGACTGGTCCTCGGTGCCGTCCTGGTCGGTCTGGGCCTGGGTGTCTTGGTGGCGGCAAACGGCATTCCGGTCCGCCCCGTCCGAGGAGACCCTGGCCCCCGGGCGGTACCGGTAGCGTCGGCCGTCCTGGTAACGGCCGGGGCGGCCTGGGCGACCTTTGGTGACCTGCACCGTTCTCGCCCGCCGAGCATGGTGTCGGCGTCGGGGGCGACGGCGGTCGCCTGCGCCGGTGTCTTATACCTGGTCGCGCTACCGCGGGTGGGCTTTCTGGCTTCCACGGCCCTATTCATGGGAGGGGTATCTCTGTTGCTGGACCGCCCTCGTCGGTATCCGGTGTCCGTTCACCTGGCCACGGCAATCGCTACCGCTGCCCTTCTGTGGGCCATCTTCGCGAGGATTTTCGGCGTGATCCTCCCCCGGGGTCCCCTGGGAGTGTAGGCATGGAGCCTCTGCTAAAGGGCCTGGCCTTCGTCCTGCAGCCCACAACCCTGCTGTGGATCGTCGCGGGAGATATCGTCGGCATCTTCGTGGGCGCCCTTCCGGGATTGACGGCCACCATGGCTCTGGCCCTATTTCTCCCCCTTACGATTCACCTCGACAGCCTGACGGGAATCGCCCTGATGCTGGGGCTGTACTTCGGGGCCGTTACGGGGGCCTCGATCCCGGCCATCCTGTTCGGGATCCCCGGCAACCCCAACGCTATCGCCACCGTGCTGGACGGACTACCGATGGCCCGCAAAGGCCAGGCGGGTGTGGCCCTGGGCGGGGCTGTGATCGCGTCGCTCATCGGGGGGCTTGTCAGCACTGCAGCGCTACTGGCCGCCTCGCCGGCGCTCGCCCGCTTCTCGTTGCTCTTTGGACCCGCGGAGTACTTTGCCCTGGCGGTGGCGAGCCTGACCATCATCGCCAGCGTCTCGGGCCGGTCGCTTCTGAAGGGTGTCGTCATGGGTGCGCTGGGAGTGCTGCTGTCCACGGTGGGCATCGATACCGTGACCGGTATACAGCGTTTTACTTTCGGCAACCCCTTTCTGGCCACCGGGATCGGGTTAGTGCCGGTACTGATCGGCATGTTCGGTATTACCCAGGCGTTGGAGGACGCCGGTCGGCCCGGCGGGGCTGTGCAGGTGGTCACCCGGCACCTGGGCCGCCTCTTTCCCCGCTTGGGGCAGCTGCGTCGAATGTGGCGGATCCTGCTGGAGTCCAGCTGGATCGGTACCCTGGTGGGCATCCTCCCCGGGGCGGGGGCCAGCGTGGCCGTGATGCTCGCCTACGAACGGGCAAAACAGCTCTCCGAGCGGCCCGACGAGTTTGGCACGGGCAGGCTGGAGGGGGTGATGGCCCCTGAAGTGGCCAACAACGCGTGCATCGGCGGAGGCCTCATCCCCACCCTCACCCTGGCCCTTCCGGGTGAGTCGGCGGCAGTCCCCATCCTGGCGGCCCTGGTTTTACACGGGATCACTCCGGGCCCTCTGTTGTTCTCCTTTCAGCCTCACTTCATTTACGCCGTGGTCTTCGCCATGATCGTGGCCAACCTCACCACCTGTCTCTTTCAGCTGGTGGGCATCCGACTCTTTGTCAAGGCGCTGAGCATCCCCCCGCCGCTGCTGACGCCGCTGATCATCGTTCTGTCAATCGTCGGTGCATATGCCCTCAACGGATATCTGTTTGACGCCGCCGTCGCTGTGGTGGCCGGGCTGTCCGGGTTCGTCTTACGGCGGGCGGGATACCCGCTGATCCCGCTTATCCTGGGCCTGGTCCTGGGGGGGATGCTCGAATCCGAATTCCGGCGCGCCATGATTATCACCGGCGGCGACCCCTCCGTGTTCATCACCCGTCCGCTGTCGGCGCTCTTGCTGGCGGCCGGAGTCATGTTTCTCGCCCGACAGCTCATGCATGCCCGGCGGGCGAAGGGAGAGATGGCGTAGGTGAACACCACGGAGATTCGACAGGTGGTCGTCTTCGACTACGACGGAATCCTGGTGGACACATTCTCGGCCACAAGTGCCGCCGATGCGGAGGCCATGGGGGAGGTCCTCGGCCTGCCAGAGGTAACCCGGTCCCGGGTCGAGGCGATTCGCTCGCACCAGTGGTGCAAACTGCCTGGCCCAGCTCGAGGGAACTGCGAGGGAACCCGGCGTCCTCCTCGCCGACCGGCATCGGCGGGATTTCCTTCACAAGTTCTCCGAGTACGTGACGGCGCAGGCAGCCGTGAGACCCGAATTTCCGTCGGCCCGGCGGGTACTCCGTGTCCTGCAAAAGCGATACGACGTGGTGGTGGTGAATGGCATGCCTGAGAATGAGCTGGTGGAAGATCTCCTCCGCCGGGGCCTCGCGCAGCATGTCACGTACGCGCAGGGCGGCGACGAGGGGGTCGTTCTCGACCGCCTGCGGGCGGAGGGGCGTCAGATCGCTCTCCTTGTAGGAGACACTCCTCACGACGCGGTGATAGCAGTCTCCCGCGGCATCCCCTTCTACCCGGCCGGGCGGGATGAGGCCCTCGCCCGGCTTCCCTGCTTGCCGCTATGACCCCGCGTCTGATTCTCCTGGGCACCGGCGGAGCGCTTCAGACGGCCGCACGGGATAATACCGCCCTTGCACTCGTGATCGAAGATCGGGCAGTTCTCGTGGACTGTCCGGGTAGCGCCTGCCGGAAGCTGCTGCAGGGAGGAGTGGACCCCCTTCGGCTGGCAGCAGTAGTCATCACCCATCTCCACACCGACCACGTCTACGGACTCCCGTCCCTCGTCCACAACCTGTGGCTGTTGGCCCGCGGCCGACAGCTAACGCCGGTTCCGATCTACGTGCCCGAACAGGGCGTGGAACCTCTGCGCCGTCTCCTGGCAGCCCTGGACCTGGACCGACGGGGGACGTTCTTAGAGTACCGTCCGCTCCCCGGAGATCCCGGTACGGTGTTCTGGGAATACCACGGTCACCGTCTCGCATCCCATCCGGTCGACCATGGTCCCGAGACTTTCGCAATTCGGTGGGAGACGCCAGCCGGTCTCCGCCTCGTCTACTCCTCGGATACCCGCCCTCTCGAAGCGCTTGCCCAGTTCGGCAGGGGGGCCTCCTACCTGGTGCACGACGCCACGTATGCGGAAGACGAAGCCGACCGGGCGCGAGTGGGAGGACATTCTACCCCGGCCGAGGCCGGCCGGGTCGCCACCCTCGCGGGCGCCCGTCGTCTGGTGTTGGTGCACCTGGGAGAGCAGGCAACCCCTGCCCGGTGGATAGCCGAGGCATCAACGACCTTCACCGGTCCAATTGACGTTCCCGAGGACGGGGCGGTGTACCCGCTAGGGTAGCCACGCACTCTTCCTTCGGGAAGTTGCGGACGACGTAGTTCGCGGGTATCGGGCAGAGTACCCTCTCGTTTTTGGGCCTTTGGGGCCTTTCCCCGGGTGACAGTCACCATGGTGGGGAGCGATCCTTTTACTACAGCATGCACGCAGGGGGTACGCACGTCCCACGTTCGGGTGACGGCACATAGAGGCGACGGGACAGCCATCCGGGCGCGGGGAGGCCCGCCGGAACCACGGGCCTGACCGGGATGGCCACGGGGCGCTCGTCCTTCTCGGAGAAAAATTCAAGGGCCAATCGCCCTCTGGCATGGCGGTTGCTCCATACCGGCCGCGGAGTCCTCACAGCGATAAAGGCAAACCCGTCGCGAGGCGGGGACGCAAAGCCGCGGGACTCCGGACGGGAGTGGGGCGCGACCACCCCGGTTCCGGAGTCAGCCGGGCTGCCGAAGGTGGGGATGGCCCTGGCGACCACTGGCGTACCTGTGCCGCCTCTCCTTCGGCTGGTTGGGGAGGGGCGGCAGTGACACGCAGCGTTCACAGTGCATCCAGAACCGGCAGCCGGTCGGGCCGCCGCACTGTGTCCTCCCACCTGCACCTTCTCGCGGCGCTCGCCCGCCGGCTCAACGCCCTGACGGACCTGAACGAGATCGTGCAGACCGGCCTGGCCCTCACCCGGGAACTGGTGGGAGCACCCACGGGGTGGATCACCCTGGTGGATAGATCCGGCCGGTTTACCCTCGCCGTCGCCCACGGCCTTCGGTCCGACCTGGCCGCCAATGATGCCGCGGCCCTCCGCTGGGCACCGTGCCGGTGCCAGCGCATGCTGCTCGCCGGCGACCTCCGGCAGGCGGTCACGGTGGTCGCATGCGAACGCCTCCGGCGCCTGGCCCGGGGCCAGTCCCCAGGCGCGCGCTCGCGTGCACCCGAGTTCCGCCACATCAGTATCCCCCTCCGGGCCGGCGACGAACGGCTGGGCATCCTCAACCTTCTCCTGCCTTGGCGCGTGCGCCGGGTGGGCGACCCGGACCTCACCGCCCTGACCTCGGCCGGACAGATGCTCGGCGCAGCGATTCACCGCGCCCGCCTGTACGAGCAGGCGCGCGCCCAGCGCGCAGCCGAGCACACGACACTGGCCGACCTCTCGGCGCATATCCTGGCCGCCGAGCACCCTCAAGATGTGATGGATCTGGCCGTCCAGACAGCCGCCGCGGCGCTGAGGGCACCGCTGGTGGGCGTGCGGCTGGCCGACGACGGCGGCCGATGGCTTGTGCTGCACGCCGGCTGTGGATGGCCGGCCGACTGCGTCGGCACCCACCGCGTCCCGATCGCCGGCCGAGTGGGGCTGTCGGGGCACGTGTTCCGCACGCGCACCCCTCTGGTGGTCCCTGACATTCGGACATACCCGCACCTCCGCCCGCGGATGCTGATTGCCCGGCTGGGGATGCGCAGCGCTGTGGCCGTCCCCATGGTCGCCGGCGACCGGGTGATCGGCACCATGTCCGCCGCCTCTCCCGAGGTGGGCCGGTTCACCGCCGACGACGCCCGCCTGCTATCCCTCATCGCCAACTACGCCGCCCTGGCGCTGCACCGGGTGGATGTCATGCAGTCGTTGCGTCGCCGCGTCGCCGAGCTTGACCTGCTGCACGCCGTCGGCGCCGCCAGCACCCGGGCCTCGGGCCTGGACGAGACACTTCGGGCCATCATTCGGGAAATCAAGGACAGGTTGGGGTACGAACACCTGTGGATCATGCTGGTGGAAAACGGCCGCCTGCGGGTGCGGGCCACCGACGAGACCACTCGGAGCCCGATCCTCGAGCTTCCCCTCGGGGAAGGCATCACAGGGTGGGTCGCCCGGCACGGCGAACCCGTCCTGGCCCCCGACGCCCCCGGCGATCCCCGCTACGTGCCGGGAATCCCCGACACCCGGTCGGAACTCTGCGTCCCCCTCCGCGTGGACGGTCGGGTCATCGGCGTGATCAATGCCGAGAGCCCCCGCCCCCAGGCGTTCTCCCCGGAAGACCTGCGGGTCCTCACCACCGTGGCCGGAGAGGTAGCCGTCCTCATCGAGCGCACGCGTCTTGTGGACGAACTGGCCCGACGCGTGCGAGACCTCTCCGCCCTCGCCCACGCCAGCGAGGCCCTGCGGGGGACCGACACGCAGGAGGACCTGGCGGCCAAGGTGACCGAGCAGGCGGCGCGTCTGGCCGATGCCGATGTGGCGATGCTGTGCATGGCCGACCCCGACCGCCGGGAGATTGAGGTGATCGCCTCCTGGGGCCTGCCGGACGCCGCGGGCCGCCACCACGGAGTCGGGGACGGAATTTCCGGACACGTGCTGCGTACCGGGCACAGTTACCGCTGCATGCGCCTGGAGTCTGACCCGCAGGTCGCTCACCGGGACCTGGTCGCGGGGCTGGGGCCGGCGGTGTGCCTGCCCCTGCGCACCACCGCGGGCACCGTGGTGGGCACCGTGCTTGTGGCGCGCGCGCTGCGGGCGGGCTCAGCCCGTCCCTTCGACCAGGATGACGAGCGGCTGCTGGGCACGCTGGCCGAGATCGCGGCCAACGCCCTGGCGCGGGTGCGGACCCACCAGGCCCTGGAGGAGTCGTACGTGCAGCTCGCCCTGGCCCTGGCCAACGCCGTCGACGCCCGCGACGCCTACACCGCCGAGCACAGCCGCCGCCTGGCCGAGCTGGCGGTGGCCACCGGCCGGGTCCTGGGGTGCGACGAGGCCACGCTGCAGGTGCTGCGCTGGGGTGCCCTGCTGCATGACATCGGCAAGATCGCCATCCCCGACGCCATCCTGCGCAAACCTGGTCCGCTGACCGCCGACGAGTGGGACGTGGTACGCCGCCACCCGGACGTGGGCGCCCAGATCGTGGCACCGGTGCGGAGTCTGCAGCCCGTCATTCCCATCATCCGGCACCACCAGGAGCGCTGGGATGGGTCGGGGTACCCCGACGGCCTCCGGGGAGATGCCATCCCCCTGGCCGCCCGCATCCTGGCCGCTGCCGACGCCTACGTGGCCATGACGGACGCACGCCCGTACCGGCCGGCCCGTTCCCACCACGAGGCCGTGGCCGAACTGCGGCGCCACGCCGGCAGCCAGTTCGACCCCGCGGTGATCGAGGCGCTGTGTCGGGTGCTGGCGGAAGAGATGCCGCCTGCCTCGGGCTCCGTCGCCACCCCCGGGCCGCCCCTCGTCCGGTGCAGGACCGGCGGCGGGGGGATGGACGGCGACAGGAACCGGTGACAGCGGTTCGCGAACCATCGTGGCGATGCGCCTCTCCGTCCGCCTGGCCGCCCTCTTCCTGCTCCCGGTATCCGCAGCGGCGGCGGCCTCCGCTTCCGGGGCCGGGCGATGGGACCGGCGCGCGCCGATGCTGACCGAGCGCACCGAGGTCGCCGGCGCCGCCCTCGACGACCGCATCTACATCGCGGGCGGGCTGGGTCCCGGAGGCGCGACCGACGCCGTGGAGGAGTACGACGTCTCGGCGGACACCTGGCGGACCCGGGCGCCGCTGCCGGCGCGGCTTCACCATGCGGCGGCGGTGGTGGTGGGGAGCCGGCTGTACGTGGTGGGCGGATTCGACCCGGCGTGGAGGCCGGTGGTCTCTGTTTTCGAATACGACCCGGCAGCGGACCGCTGGCGGCGGCGGGCGCCCCTGCCCACTCCCCGCGGGGCGCTGGCCGCCGCGGTGGTGGAGGGCCTGATCGTGGCCGTCGGCGGGGTGGGCCCGGAGGGAGACGTGGCGGTGACCGAGATCTACGACCCGGGGCGGGACCGGTGGGCCCGCCGAACGCCGATGAGCGCGGCCCGCGACCACCTGGGGGCGGCGAGCGTCGGGGGGAAGATCTACGTCTTCGGCGGACGCGTGGGAGGGCGCAACCTTCCGATCAGTGAGGTCTACGACCCCTCCATCGACCG
>JAVHLZ010000014.1 GCA_031081675.1 Armatimonadota bacterium | reverse complement strand
GGGGATCCTTCGTGTACTACAGCCTGCGGGCCGATGCGCCGGAGTTTGCCCGGGCGGCCATCGCTTGCGTGAAGGCCCGGTGAGAACCTGGTGGCGGCGGCGCGGGCCGGGGAGGTCGGCCGCCGGTTCTGCTCCGCGGGCGCACCGCGGGACCGCGCCGGTGGTGGTCCTTTGTCTGCTGGCCGCGGGGATGCTGGTGCGCCCACCGGCGGCCCTGGCTCTGCCGTGGTCCGTGGAGGTTGTGGACAGGCTCAAGACGCTGGGCATCCTGCCGCTCTGGACAGGGACGAGGCGGCCGGTGGCGGCGGTCGAGCTGCGGGCGGCGCTGCGCGAGGTGGACAGTTCCGCCGTGGCCCTGCTGGCGCCGGCCGACAGGCAGATGCTTGACCGCCTGAGGTGGGAGGCCGGCCCGGAAGAGTGGCTAGTCGCGGGCGTGGGAGTTGCGGGCGGCAACGTCGCCAGGCTCTATGCGCTTCAGCGGGATTATTTCGCACTGGTCTCCACGCCGTACCGTGCGACTCAGGGGATGGTGGGGTGGGCGGTGGACTCGCCCACCGCGGGGATGTGGGTCGGTCCGGAGTCTCCCTTCCTGCTGGGCCGGGAGCGGATGGGCTGGGGACCGGGCGGGGCGGGCGGGTTGCTGTTTGCGGATGCCGCCCCGCCGTTTGACAGGCTCCAGTACTCTGTCGCCTGGCCCACGGTCCGGTACACCAAGGTGGTGGGCTGGCTGGACGGTGGTCGCTCGCTGGTGGCCGGCCGGGCGGACTGGATGGTGCGGCCACACCTGCGCCTGGGGTTCAGCGAGGCGGTCGTCATGGACGGCGCCCCCTACTGGGTGTACGTGGTCCAGCCGGTGCCCTTTTTGATCAACCAGATCCTGGGCCACGTGCTGCGGGCACAACAACAGGGCATCGACGACAACTACCTCGGCACCGTGGACCTGGAGTGGCTGCCCCACCCCGGGCTGCGGCTGTACGGAGAAGTGCTCATTGACGACCTGACGTTGCCGCCCAATCCGTTCCCGTGGCGGTGGGGGGCGACGGTCGGGGTGCAGACGGCCCGCCGGGAAGGAGGCGGCTACCTGATCCAGTACACCGTGGTCCCGAACTGGACGTACTCGGCCAGCCGACCGGCGCTCCACTACCTGCTGCGCGGGTTCCCCCTGGCCCACCCGCTGGGCGCCGATTTTGATGCCCTCCACCTGCGGTGGACGCTATCCTCGACGGCGTCGCCGACCCTGTGGGCGACCTACATCCGCAAAGGTGAGGGCGAGGTAGGGCGGTTCTGGACGGATCTGACGGAGGCGACCACGTACGCGTTCCTCCGGGGGGTGGTGGAGTACTCGCTGGTGGTGGGGGTGGACTGGCGCGTGGGCGGGGGGCCGGGCGGACTGGTGGCCACCATCCGGCCGTGGGTCGTGCGCCGCGAGAACGCGGGACACGTGCCCGGCAGAACCGAGACCGACTGGGGGGTGGAAGTGGCAGCGCAGTGGACGGGGGACTGACGTGGCCGGACTGCCCGCTTGCAGATTGGTCTGGTGAGTGTCCCCGCGCCCGGGGACAGTCCCTGCCGGGATCGGGGACTTGCGTCCCCCCTCACCCCCACCCTCTCCCCACTCCTCAGGTCAGGTGAGGGAATCATGCCAGTCCTCTGGAGCCGACTGTTACCCATATCTCCGGTACACTTGTCACCTATCTCCCCGGTCCGTACACCCCACAGGGGCGAGGGAGCGGTGAGCGCGAAAGGGGAGAGGGAGCGGTTGAGCGCGGCGCGCGACGCCCCGAAACTCCTTTCTCCCCTCTCCCTCCGGGAGAGGGCTGGGTAAAGGCCCATGACACCTCCCCTCTCCCTCTGGGAGAGGGCGAGGGTAAGGGCCGGGTAAGGGCGGGGAAGAGGTCTCGTGCAGACGGAGGCGGATGCGAGGTGGACCCGTCGCGCGGTCCACCGGAAGGGGATTGCGGCGCACCTGGAATGGTTCGGCTGCAGGAGAGATTATCCGGTGCCGGGTGGAAGGACGTCCTCCGTCGTGTCCGCTCGGTGTCTCTTGCGAACCGGCCCACCACCTTCCTGTCCGCTTTCGTCACTCCCTCGTCCCGTTAGGGAGAGGAGTTCCCAGGGTTAGCGGACAGGCTCGCCCCGGGGCTTTTCCGGCGCCGGCGTGGGGCGGGCGCGGCCTCTGGTCCCGGCAGCCTCCGGGGCCTTGGGAGCCGCCGCCCGGGGTGCGGCCTTCCGCATCCGCCGCCGGCGGCGCGGCCGGCCCGGCCGCCTGCGGTCCACGCTGAACAGCAGTTCGGTCTTCTTGCCTGTGTCCAGGAAGTGAATCTGCCTGCGCAGCAGCCGGCCGGCGGCACCCAGCCGGCGCTTGACGGCGCGGGCGCTCTCCCGCGGCGCGATCACTACCCGCGCCCAGTCTCCGGGCCGCAGTTTCTGCAGGAATTCCACGTAGTCGGCCAGCTCCGGGCGCCCACCTGGTGCCTGCAGCCGCCTGACCTCCGCAGCGGAGAGCTTTTCAAATCTCGGCATTACGTCTGCCTCCTTTCCCGTGTGGCGAGGTGTTTCGCCGGTGCAATCTCTTCCTGTAACCCTAACCTCATTATAGGTAACCAGAACCGGGTTTGTATTCTCCGGGCATTGATCGCACGATCGCGCGATTGCGACCTGCATTTTCTTTGCTTTCGCTGGTGAAATTCCTCTTCCGGCTCGATCTTTCGCGCCTGCCTGCCGCAGTACACTCTGAGCCGACAGTCACAGTGGCTTGTTTCTTTGACATCGCGCGAGGAGCCAACTACGATAGTTTGAGGAGCGACCTGGTTATGGCGCGCGTGTCGCGACTCGACAGGCTGGAGGCGGCCCTCACCCGGTTGGCGGAAGCGCAGGCCCGGGCGGACGAACGGTTTGCGGGCCTGGAGCAGTCGCTGCAACAGCTGGCCGACGCGCAGCGGCGGACCGAGCAGCGGTTGGAGACGCTGGCGGCGCGGGTGGACCAGCTGGCCGACGCGCAGCGGCGAACCGAAGAGCGGTTGGAGGCGTTGGCGGTGCGGGTGGACCAGCTGGCCGACGCGCAGCGGCGAACCGAGCAGCGGCTGGAGGCGCTGGCGGCGCGGGTGGACCAGCTGGCGGTCCGGGTGGACCAGCTGGCCGACGCGCAGCGGCGGACCGAGGAGCGGTTGGAGGCGCTGGCGGCGCGGGTGGACCAGCTGGCCGACGCGCAGCGGCGGACCGAGGAGACGGTCCGCACACTGGGGGAGCGCGTGGACGATCTGGCCCGGCAGGTCGGCCGGCTGGCGGAGACGATCGGGTTCACTCTGGAAGACCTGGCCCGCGAGGTGACGCCGGCCTATCTCGCCCAGCACTACGGGATCACCGTCGCGAGCCTGGACCGGCGGTTCTTCTCCGTGGACGGGCAGGAGGTAGAAGTCGACCTGTACGGAGAAGGCCGGCGGGACGGCGAGGTCGTGGTGGTGGTGGGGGAGGTCCGCAGCCGGATCTACGGGCGGGACGTGGAGCTGGCGGCACGGCAGGCGCAGCGCCTGGCGGCCCAGCTGCCGGGCCCCCCGGTGACCGTGCTGTTCGGTTTTGTCATTCACCCCTCGGCGCGGGAGGCCGCTGCCCAGTACGGGGCGGTGCTGATCTCCTCTTCGGGCCGTCCCTGAGCCGCCCAACCGCCCGCCCGGGCCGGTTGGCTGTGCGGCCAGTCCGGCATCCCTTCCAGACCAGGCCGGCCCGATGCTCGTTTTCCGCCCCAGGGCAGGTCGGCGGTCGCAGGTGCCGTCGTTTGACGGATACCGTATAGCTGAGGTCATCATTCGAAAGGGATTTTGGTCGGTCGAGTCGTACTCCTTATGACACCTGCGTCCCCCCGATTGGGAGCCTGGGCCAGATTGGCGGGGCTGAGAACGCACCGGCCCCGCTCGTCAACCGGAGTGGCGGGCGATGGGGATCCGGCTTCTCATCGTGGACAGCCAGCCCCTCATCCGCTCAGGGGTGGCTGAACTGCTGCGCCGGGCGCCGGACATTTCCGTGATCGGGCAGGCCGCCTCCGCGCGCGAAGCCGTCAGGCTTGCCTGCGCGGAGCGGCCGGATGTGGTGGTCATCGAACCGTTTACTCCCGACGACGACGGCGTGGAGGCCATCCGGACGATTCACGCCAGGTGTCCGGGCGCGAACGTGCTCGTCCTTACCCAGCGGGAGGACCCCGAGGAGGCGGTGCGGGCGCTGGAGGCGGGAGCGGTGGGGTATGTGCTCAAGGACATTGAGCCCGAGCACCTGCTCAGCGCCGTCCGCCGGGTGGCCAGCGGCCAGGCGATGCTCAATCCCCGGATCGCCCGCCACCTGGTGGCGCGGCTGGGATCGGGCAACGGAGCCGGTCCGCCGTCCCCGCGGGCGATTGGGCTGACGGAGCGAGAAGTGGAAATTCTGCGTTTGGTGGCCTCCGGACTCAGCGACCGGGAAATAGGCAAGAGGCTGTTCCTGTCCGAGGCCACCGTCAAGACGCACTTGAAGGCGACCTACCGCAAGCTGCGCGTCCGCAACCGCGCCCAGGCGGCCGCCCTGGCGGCTCTGGCGGGTCTCCTGTCCCCGCCTTCCGTGCCCCCGGCCTCGTCGGCGGAGGCCGACGAGGGGCGCCGTCGCTGACCACGCGGGCGGGAGCGGCGGTCACTGTCGGTGTTCTGACCATGGACCGGCTGAATTCCGTGGCGCGGGCACAGCCCCCGCAGGGGAACAGGGGGCAGACCCTCCATGTCCGGCCATTTCGTCCCGTTCACATCGCGTTTACCGTTCCGCTTCGCCGGGCAAAACGAGCAAAAAGGGGTCAGACCCCATTCGGTGCGTTCGGGCCCGCGGGGTGGTGCCTCGTGGCCGTGGTAGGCCTCGCTGTCGCCGCGAGCGCGGCGGGCGCCGGCGGCACGGACCCCGCTCCCACCTTCGCGGAGGTCGTCCGTCGCCTGGAAGCAGTCAACCCGACGCTGCGGACGCTGATCGTGGAGCAGGACGCGGACGTGCGGGTGCTGGGGATCTTCCGCTTCATCCTGCGCACGACGGTCTACGCCGCCCGCCCCGCCGTCTACCGGGTAGTCGTCCACGAGGCGCCGGCGGCGTTGCGGTCGCTGGGCAACACCTTCCAGCTGGTGTCCTCCCCGCAGCAGGTGCTGGCCGACTACCGTGCCTCCGGCGTCCGCTGGGCGGACCAGCAGACCTTGGAGGTGGAACTGGAGGCCCTGCGGCCGGCGGTGAACCCGCCGTCGGTGACGGCCCTGATCGACGCCCGCCGCTGGCTGGTCCTGGAGGCGACCCTGCGCTACGCGTGGGGCCCTCTGCAGGTGCGCTACCACTATGCGGAGATCGAAGGCTACCTGCTGCCCGACGCCGCCCGGGCGTCCATCCCCACGCTGTTTCCGGTGACCGCCTCTCTCAGCTACCGCAACTACCGCCTCAACGTCCCGCTGCCGCCGGACATCGTATCGGGGCCCCCGTCCACCGCCCCGTAACTCCTCCCGCCCGCACGTCCCCGCCCATCCCGCGGCTCTCGAGTTTCCCTGGCCGGTCCTCCGCACCCGGAACGCTGGGCCGGGCGTCGGAAAGGCCTGCGGGTGCGGTTCCCGAAATTCATCCGTCGTGGCCATGCGGGTCATGATCCCTTACGACGTCCCGGGCACGTTTCACCGGGCTCAGCTGCACTGCCACACCACCGAGTCCGACGGACGGTTCACGCCGCGCGACCTGCTGCGGATGTACCGGGACGCGGGGTACAGTTTCGTGGCCCTCACCGACCACAACCGGGTGACCCGCTGCGACGACCTGAACGGATCGGACTTTCTGGCCATCCCGGGCACGGAGGACACCGTGTCGCGGCTGCTGCGCCCCCTGGGGCCGCACATGGGCCGGCTGTTCGTGGACGTCCCCCTGCGCGAGGGGACGGCCCAGCAGCGCGTCGACCGGACCGTCGCCTCAGGCGGCATCGTGTCCCTGTGCCACCCCTCCTGGACCGGGAACCTGTGGACGGGGACGTGGTCTCCTCAGGCGGTCGTCACGCTGCGGGGATACCACCTGCTGGAGATCTGGAACCCCCACTCAAACCCGACCGAAGACCTCCGCCGGTGGGACATGGCGCTCACCGCCCGCGGGCCTCAGGCGCCCGTCTGGGGGGTGGCGGTAGACGACTGTCACCACGCCGGGCAGTTCGACCGGGGCTGGATCATGGTGAAGGTGCCGGCGGTGACCGCGGAGGCCCTGCGCGCGGCCCTGCTGGGCGGGGCGTTTTACGCGTCCACAGGGCTGTCGGGGGAAGTGACGGTGTCGGACGGGCGCATCGACGTCCGGGTGGACGAGCCCGCCCGGATCCGGTTTGTCGGCCGGGGAGGCCGGCTCCTGGCGGAGGCGCGGGGAACGGCCGCCGGCTACCGTCCCGACGGGACGGAAGGCTACGTGAGGGTGGAGGCCACCTCCGGCGGACGGGCCCTGTGGTCGCAACCGTTGTGGGTTGCGCCGGAGTGAGGATGTCTATGGCGGCCCGACGACCGGGCACCACCGGGAAGAGGATTTGCTCTCAGTGTGGGGAAACCACGGGGCAGGAACGGTGTGGGAAGGAGCATCCGCCCGATGATCGGACCTGAGGTGTACATTCTCCTGGGGCTGATCCTGCTGGTCTGGTTCATGCGTCAGGCCGCGGGTGAATAGACCCGACGGTCGCGCGTCGTCCTCCCACCGGCCCGTGCGCCTCTCGGTGAGGCCGCCTCTCACCGGTCCTCCGGATGTCTGAAGCCCCGCGCTCGTCCGTCTGGCCCGGGTGGTGGCTTGCGGCAGCCGTGGCTGTCCTGGCGGCGGGCCTGAATCTCCCCCTCACAGACGGCGATACGGCGCTGTACGCCACGGTCGCCCGGGACGCGCTGGCCCGCGGAGAGTGGGTCGCCTACACCTTCCGGGACGGGCGCGTCTTCGACAAGCCGCCGCTGACCCTCTGGCTGCTGCAGGTTTCCATCGCCGCGTTCGGGACGGCGGAGTGGGCGGTGCGGTTGTGGCATCTGGCGCTGGCGCTGGCGACCGCCGGCGCGACCTACCGGCTGGCGCGCCTGGTCCTTCCGGTGCGGGAGTCGCTGCTGGCCGCGGTGGTCCTGCTGACCTCGGCGCAGTTCTTCTACCAGGCCCTGGTCCCCCAGCAGGACGTGCCGCTGACGCTGTTCGTGGCCCTGGCGGTGTACGGCTACCTGCGCTGGGAGGCGGACGGGCGCGTGGTCTGGGCCGTCGTGGCGGGGGTGGCGGCCGGGCTGGCCGTCCTGTCCAAGGGGCTGGTGGGGGTGGTGCTGCCGGCTCTGGTCGCGGGGACGCGGCTGGTCGTGGACCGTCCGCGGCCTCCCGCCCGGTGGCCGGTGGCGCTGGCCGTCGCGGCCGCCGCGTGCCTGGCGGTGGCCGCCCCGTGGTTTGTGGCGGCCGGACTGCGCCAGGGCCGGGAGTTTGTGGAGACGTTCTTCGGGGGCGGGACTCTGGGCGTGGGCCGCTTCTTCCGTCCGGCCCTGTCCGCGCCGGGGTGGGTGCCGGCTGCGGCCGGGCTGTTCGCCTACGCGGTCTTCCTGCCGCTGGGCCTGCTGCCCTGGACGGGGTGGCTGTGGCCGGCGCTGCGGGAGGGCCTCCGCGCGCGCGATCGCGTGCTGCGGGTGTGCTTTCTGTGGGTTGTGGCGGTGCTGGTCTTTCTGTCGGTGTCGCCGGGAGACAAGGTCATCCGGTTCCTGCTGCCGGTCTTTCCGCCGGCGTCCGTGCTGCTCGCCTCCGTCGTGTCCGACCCTCGCAGGATCCGGGGGGCGTCGGCGGTCTCGCTGGCGGCAGGGGGCCTGCTGACGGCGGCCCTGGTGACGCTGGCGGCGGCCCCGCTGCCGGCCGAAGTGACGCCGTTCCGGCCGGTGGCAGCCGCCCTGCTGCTGCCGCTGGCCGGGGGGCTGGCGGTGTCCTCGCTCCTCCTGCGGACGAGAGCCGGCCGCTCCGCAGTCCCCGCGCTGGCCGCGGCGGCGCTTGCCGGCTACAGCCTTCTCCTGGTGGCGACGGCCCGCCAGTGGGACCGGATGTCCCCGTGGAGGCCGGTGGCCAGGATGGTGGAAGTGGCGGCCGCCGAGGACACCCACGTCCTCGTCGAAGGCGAGCCGACACCGTTCGCCTGGTTCTACATCCGGCGGCCGGTGCGCTTTGTCTCCCGCGACGGGCTGGCGGCCGAGTGGACGAGCGGGCGGGTCGTGGCCGTCATGCCCGTGGACATGGTGGCCGCCCTGCCCGGTCCTCCGGTGGTGGTGGGCGGCGCCCCGGGCGGGCTGGTGGTGGTCAAGAACTACTAGGGGACGACGCCGCGGGCCGGGGCAGCAGGGCCAGCACCTCCGCCGCGATCTGACTGACGGCTCCGGGGGGCCCCATCCGCTGCCGTCCTGCCTCGCCTCTGCGGGCCCGCTCGGCGGGATTTCCCAGCAGGCGCAGGACGGCCTCCGCGGCTTCGTCCCAGGAGCCCACCGCCACCACCGCATCTCCCAGGATGCGCTGCTGCAGCCGCAGGAACGGGCGCGTGAACTGGGGGCCGGGACCCGGGAACGCCACCACGGGTTTGCCCAGTCCCGCCGCCTGCTCGTTGGCGGTTCCGGCCAGCCCGACCACCACATCAGCGACGCGCACGGCCGCGCCGAAGGCGCCCGTCAGGCGCACGGCCGCCTCCGAAGAGCGCAGCACGTCTCCGTCCGCCTGCCACCCGGCCCGCACGGCTGTCGCGTGCACGCGGTCCAGGTCCAGAGACGGCGCCAGCGCGCACACGAGGTTGACCCGCTCCGTCCGGCCCACCCGGCCCGCCAGGGCCAGCAGCAGCTCCAGGTTGCCGTAGGCCTCCTGGCGGCTTCCCGGCAGCAGGAGTACCGTCGGCAGGCGCGGGTCCAGGCGGGGGTCCGTGCCGTCGGGGCCGATGGTGTCCATCAGGGGGTTGCCCACATGGCGCGCCGGGACGCCCCGGGCCGCCAGGGCCGAAGCGGTGAGGGCATCCCGGGCGAACACGACCGCGGGCAGCCGGCGCATCAGCCGCAGCTCCAGCCACTGGTGAGGCTCGCCGTGCTCGGATTTGGCCGTGGCGATGTAGACCACCGGCCGGCCGGCGTGGGCGGCCATCCACAGGCAGTAGAAGTCCCCAATCGCCACCACCGCGTCGAACCGGCCGCGGCACGCCCGCAGGGTGCGCCGCTGCTGCCACCACAGGCGCAGGACGCCGGCGCGCAGGTCGGCCAGCAGGCCCGGCAGGTGGTTGCGGAATCCGAACCCCCCCGAGGGCAGCGCGCGCCGGGGGTCCAGGAGCGGGATGTCGCGGTAGGCCGTGCCCAGGCCGACCAGGGGAAAGGCCGCCACATCTGCCGCCGGGCGCAAGGCCTGCGCCAGGACCATCCCCACGGCGTCCTCCCCGTGGCCGTTGCTGACCACCAGGACCGACGGCCGGCCCGCCAGCGGGGCCGGATCCCCGGAGACCGGGGCAGGCTGGCGATGTTGTGAGAATGCCGCCTGCACGGCGACCAGCATCCAGAACCCTGCCGCCACGTTGACGGTCATGATTGTCCCGTCGAACTGCTCCCTCACCAGCAGGCCCACAAACGCCGCCAGCACCGCGGCGGCGAGGATCCGCTCCTCCCGCGTGGCCGCCGCGCGGCGCCACCGGTAGCCGGCTGCCAGGGCGCCAGCGATCACGGCGACCAACGCCGCCAGCCCCACCAGTCCCCCTTCGGCCGCCGCGTTGAGGATGATATTGTGGGCGAACGCGCGGGGTATTGCATCGACCACGACGTAGTCCGGGTGCACCATCCAGAAAGTGTTCATCCCCGTCCCCACCAGCGGGTGGTCACGAAAGATGGCGAGGGCCGCCCGGGCCAGGGCGAGGCGGTCCTCGTTGGCGGCCGGATTGAAGATGGTGGCTGCCCGCTGCACAATCCCCGGTCCAGCCGAGGGGAACAGCACCACCCAGACGGCGGCGGCGGCTGCCAGCGACACCAGTGCCGGTGCCACCCACCGTCCCCGCACCATCACGAGCAGTGCGACCACTCCCGCCGCGGCGCCCACCCAGGACCCCCGGGAGTACGTGAGGGCGAGGGCGAGGACAGAGGTCGCTCCGGTCGCGGCGGCCAGCAGGCGGACCGCCCCCGCAGACGTCATCGCCAGGCCCAGGCTGAGGACGCACGCGATCATCAGCGTCGTCCCCAGCGGGTTTACCGACAGGGCCGGCAGCTCGGCCCGGCCGGTCAGCGGGGTACTGGCAAGGGTCCACACCGCCGCCCCCAGGCCGCCGGCGACCCACGCCCGGACCAGCGCCACCCCCAGCGAGGGCCTACCGCGCAGGTTCCGGTAGAAGGGGGCAAATCCCGCCCACAGCACCAGGGCCGACAGCACGGCGGACCCCGTGGCGGTGCCGCGGTAGGGGGACGCCACCCCCGCCAGCAGAAACGCGGCGACAAATGCCGCCAGGGGCAGGTCCAGCGGGCTCCGCTCCCAGGGGATCCGCCGCGTCGCCAGGCTTTCCGCAACGCCGAACACCAGCAGGAGGAACAGGCCCGCGGCCGCGTAGCCGGAGCTGAAGACCAGGGCGGTGCCCAGGATCAGCAGGCGTGTGAGGCGCGTCCACCAGGTCTCCTGGTTCACTCTTTGAGGGCTCCTTCCAGGGTGTACAGGTAGTGGCGGTTCAGCACGCCGCGCAGCGCCAGGTCCGCCAGACCTCCCAGGCGGTGCCGTCTTAAGGCCGACGTCACGGCCCGGATGTTTTCGCGGGTCGTCAAGCCTCCTGCGGTCTGGAGCCAGTACAGCAGGCGGTGCAGCCGCGTGGCCTGGATGAGGATGCGGGTCTGAAAGGTGGGGTGCTTGCGGTAGAAGTGCACCGCGCTGCGGGCTCGGTCCTCTTCCTTCGCCAGGAGGGCATCCACATCGACGGGTCGGGCGGCCGGCGCCAGGTGGAACGCGACGGCCTGACGGCAGAACACCCGCCGCAGCCCCAGCCGCTGCAGCCGGAGCCCCAGCTCAAAGTCCTCCCACCCGTAGCCGGGGAAGTCCTCGTCAAACAGGCCCGCCCGCAGCAGAGCCGCTTTCTCCACGGCGGCGTTGGCGGTGGTCAGAAACGCCGGCGAGGGAGGGACCCACCGCAGCCGGGAGCGCCGGGCGGTGGCCGCGTCGGGCACGTCGACCACCGGCCCGCGGGAGACGACCCCCGGGCCGCGGCGGCGGTGGACGTCCAGGTGACGGTCGAGGAAATCGGGGCGGACCACGATGTCGCTGTCGATCAGGACCACCAGCGGCGCCGCCGCCTCCCGGATGCCGGCGTTGCGGGCGGCGCTGCGGCCGCGGTTGGACGGCAGCCGCACGGCGCGCACCCGGGGGCTGAACTCCCGCAGCACGGCCGCCGTGTGGTCGGTGGACCCGTCGTCCACCACGATGACCTCGTAGCGGTCTGTGGGCAGCGTCTGGTCTACTAGCGACCGCAGGCACTCCCGCAGCAGCTCGGCCTGGTTGTAGGTGGGGACGACGACGGTCAGGTCAGGCATCGGGGGACGAGCGCGGGGAAACGTCCACCAGCTGCAGGCCGGCCAGCCGGGCGTAGACTCCGCCCCGGCGCAGCAGGTCTTCGTGGCGGCCTTCCTCCACGATGCGCCCGGCCTCCAGGACGACGATCCGGTCGGCCTTGCGCACCGTGGACAGCCGGTGGGCGATGATGAACGTGGTGCGGCCCTGCATCAGGCGGTCCAGGGCTTCCTGGATCAGGCGCTCGGACTCGGCATCCAGGGCCGAGGTGGCCTCGTCCAGGATGATGATGCGCGGGTCGGCCAGCACCGCGCGGGCGATGGCCAGGCGCTGGCGCTGCCCGCCCGAGAGCTCGACCCCGCCTTCGCCGACCATCGTGTCGTAGCCCCGGGGCAGGGCCAGGATGAAATCGTGGGCGTTGGCCACCTTGGCGGCCGCCACCACCTCCTCCTCGGACGCGTCGGGGCGGGCATAGGCGATGTTGTCGCGCACGGTGCCGACGAACAGCACCGTCTCCTGGGGGACCAGCCCCACCTGCCGGCGCAGCGACCGCAAGGTGACCGTCCGCAGGTCCCGACCGTCGATCTCCACCACGCCCCGGGTGGGGTCATAGAAGCGGGGGATCAGGTTGACCAGGGTGGACTTGCCGGCGCCGCTGGACCCCACGATCGCCACCCGCTCCCCGGCCCGCACGTCCAGCGACACGCCCCGCAGGACCATGTGGGAGCCGTCGTAGCTGAACCACACGTCCTGCATCCGCACGTCGCCCCGCACCGGCGGCAGGTCCTTGGCCTTTGGCGCGTCGGCCACACCCTCGGGTACCCGCAGCACCTCCATCACCCGGTCCAGCGCTCCCAGCCCCTGGCGCATCCCGGCGTACAGCCGGGACAGGGCGATGGCCGGCTCCACGGCGATCCCCGCATAGGCCAGGAACGACACCAGCGTCCCCGCCGTGATGGCGCCGGCGGTCACCATCCGCCCGCCCAGCCACAGGACGCCCACCAGGCCCAGAGCGGTGAAGAAGCTGACCACCGGCACCTGCACGGCCGTCAACTGGCTGACCCGCAGGTTCTCGCGGAAGGTGCGCTCGTTCTCCTGGACGAACCGCCCGACCTCCCGCTCCTCCTGGACGAAGGCGCGGATGACCCGCGCGCCGCCGAACGCCTGGCGCAGCAGCGACGCCAGCCCGGCGACCCGCTCCTGGGCCCGCACCGAGACCCGCTGGATCTCCTGACCGAACGCGCGCGCGCTGCCCAGCAACAGCGGGACCACCACCAGCGTGTACAGGGCCAGCCGCCACTGAAGGATGAACAGCATCGCCGCAATGCCCACCAGCGTGAGAGCCGTGCCGATGAAGTCCAGCAGACCCACCAGCAGGGCATTCTGCACCACCTGAGTGTCCTGCAGGCTGCGGGCAATGAGGTCCCCGCTGGTCCATCCCGTGAACCGGTCCAGGGACCAGCGCTGGACCTTCTGGAAGATCATCCGCCGCAGGTCGGCGATCACCCGGTGGCCCAGGTACAGGCCGAAGTACAGCTGGCCGTACAGGAACAGGCTGCGCAGGGCGAACGCCCCCAGCATGACCAGGGCGGCCTCGTCCAGCACCGCCAGGCTGCGCGTCCGGACGATGGCGTCGATGGTCAGCCCCGCATAGCGCGGCACGAACAGCTGGGCCGCCGTGAGCAGGACCACGCACAGCACGCCCGCGCCCAGGTGGGGCCAGTAGGGGGCGATAAGGCGCGCCAGGCGTCTCATGGCCGCCTCTCCGATCCCGCCGCCAGGGACAGGGCGCAGGCAGCGACCCGGTCGGCCGCCCCGGCCTCCGCCGGGTACAGCCGCCGCAGGTCAGCGGTGATGGCCGCCCGGCGGTCCCGGTCGGCCAGGAGGTCGGCCACCCGGCGCGCCAGGTCGGCCGGGCTGAACCGGCCGACCCACTCGGGTACGACCGCGCGGACGGCCCGGATGTTGGGCAGGGCCACCAGCCGCGGCCGGCGGAAATACCACGCCGCCGCGGCGCGCTTCAATGGCCTGCCGACCCCGGGCAGCCGGCTGGCCCACTCCAGCAGACCTTCGGCCGGCGCGCGGTCAATGAGGTCGAGCGGAACGATGACGGCAAACGGCACGCCGAGCAGGGCGAGCTCCATGGTGTTGGTGCCCGGGATGGTCAGGACCAGATCGCTGTGCCTCAGGCTCTGCCAGGGCTCGCCGGCGACCCACCGCACCGGCAGGTGAGGCCAGCCCTCGCGCACCCGCCGCTGCAGGGATGCGACCAGGGCCGGGGAGAGGAACGGGGAGGCGACCACCTGGAACGTCACCCCGGGGCGCAGGCCGGCCAGAGCATCCGCGGCCCGCAGGAAGAAGGGGACCAGCTCCCGGGCAAACCGGTCCCGGCTGCCCGGCAGGATGGAAACCACTTCGCTTTCCCGCTCGTGACCGAAATCGCCGGCGCGGCCCGCTTCCGCGTGCGCCGCATCGGCCATCTGCGTCGTCCACCCGTCTCGGAGAGTATCGTCCCCCCCACCCTTCGCCTTCTGACTCCCCTCTCCCCTCCGGTCCTGACTCCCCTCTCCCCTCCGGGGAGAGGGCGAGGGTGGGGGGGTATGCAGGACCCCAGTCAGGGCGTCCGCCCGGGGATCCCCCGTCACCACCACCTTGCCCGCGGGGACCCCCAGGCCCACCAGGCGGCGGGCCAGGTCCTCGGAGGTGGCGCAGATGGTCTCAAACGCCGCATGCCGACGGGCCACCAGCGGCGTCTCCACCAGCGCGCAGGCGGGAACACGCAGCCGGCGGGCCAGCCGCGCGGAGAACCACAGGTCCCCGCCCAGGTGGACCACGGTGGCCTGCGGCACGATGTCCAGCGGCTTCAGCCCCAGGGCCACCCGCACCGCCTCCGCCGGTTCCAGGATCCGGTCAAACAGCCCCCAGCTCCGCGCCACCGCCGGCTCGCGCCCGCCCGCAAACTGGGTGGGCGACAGGACCAGTGTCACCCGCAGCCCCGGCGGGCCCGCGCGACGGGCGGCGTCCGCCACCGGACGGATCCACCCCGCCAGTTCGCCGGGGCCGTTGCCGGCGAGGATGAGGTCGACGATGTCGGGCAGCGCCGATCCGTGCGGCATGCTTCACGATTATAGTGTCCCCCCCGGCACGGCGAAAGAACCGGAGGAGGGAGGGGAGGAGGGGAACCGAACCTGTCGCGATGTGGGCAGACGAACGCCTTTCGCGGTGTGCGTGGTCCTGACGGGCGCTCTGCTGATTTCCCCAGGCACCGTTGCACGGGCCTCCGAAGGAGGACACGGGGCCTGCGGGCGTGCCGCCGCGCGCCTGGAGGGTGGCCGCGTGGCGTCGCCGGCGGTGTCCCCGGACGAGCTGACCGTCGAGGCGGATCGGATCGTCTACGACGATGCCGCCCGGACGGTGGAGGCCGTGGGACGGGTTACCCTCGCCTACCGCGGGATTGGTGTGCGGGCCGATGTGGTCCGCGTGGACCTGGACGCCGGACGCGTGGAGGCCCGCGGGCACGTCATCATCCTGGACTCCCAGGGACGGGAGATGCGGGGAGATGTCCTCGTCTATGACGCCCGGCACGAGGCCGCCGAGCTGGCGCCGGCCGAGACGATCGTCAGCGGCGTGTACGTGCGCGCCGCGCAGGTGCGGGCCACCCGCGAGCGCATCGAGGCCACCGACGCGACCCTCACCACCTGCCATCCCGCCGCGCCTCCCTACCGCGTCACCGCCCAGCGCCTGGAGGTCATTCCCGACGACCGCGTGACGGCGTACGGGGCCACCTTGTGGGCGGGCCGCCACTGGCTCCTCGGCCTGCCGGTGCTGGTGGTGTCCCTGCGCAGCCCCCAGGAGACCGCGGGGAGCTTTCCGAGCGTCGGATACAACAACGTCGACGGGCTGTGGGCGGCCTACAGGTACGCCTTTCCCACGGGCACGCCGCGCGCTGATGTGTCCGCCGCCCTGGGGACCCTGGCCCAGCGGGTCGAAGGCGGCCTGAGCCTCTCCCCGCAGCCGCTGGCGGGATCATTCCTGTGGTCGGCCGCCGTCCGCTACGGGTGGCACCGGGAGCAGGGGACAGGCGTCGAGACGACCAGGTTGCGCTATGAGGCGGGCGTGCACCTTCCCCCTGTGGCGTTGGGCCCGACGACCGAGGCGAGGGCAGCCTGGACCTGGCGGCAGGCCACCTACGCCACCGGCGACCGCCTGGAGACGGCGGTGGCGGACGTGGCGGTCACCCACCGCCTGGGACCGCAGGCGCTGCTGTCTTTGACCCACACCCAACTGCGCCCGGCGGGAACGACGCCGCTGGCCGTGGATGTCGTCAATCCCGCGGACATCGTCGACCGCGTGACACTGGCCTATGAGACATCCGGCCTGCGGGACGGCACCGTGGCCACCAGGTTTTCCGCCTCGGCCTCCTATGACTTTCTCACGGAGACCCCGTCGGTCGGCGTGTCCTACGGTGAGCGGATCCCGGGCGCCTACCACTGGACGGTGGGTCCGGCCTACAATCTCACCACCCGCGCGACCACCCTGCGGGCCGACGTCGGATGGGCCCTGGGGACCGACGCCTACGTCACCGTTCGGGGGACATACAATACGACCACGGCGCTGTTCGAGGACCTGGATTATATCCTCACGGCGCAGGTCGAGGGCTGTTTTGAGCTCTCGGTCGAGTACCGCCAGGTCCGCCAGGAGCTGTGGGTCTCCCTGGGCCTGGCGGCGTTTCCCCAGGCTCAGATGCAGTTTCAGTTCCGGGGTCCCTGACGATCTCGAGTCGTGGAGTTGATTGAGTAGATTGAGCCGATTGCGCAGATTGCGTAGATTGAATGTGGTGACCATCTCCCCGACGATCTTCCGCGAATACGACATCCGCGGTGTGGCCGGGCGCGACATCACCCCCGAGGTCGCCGAGGCCATTGCCCGGGCGTATGCGTCCTACCTGCGCACAGAGGGGGCACAGGAGCGCGAGACTCCGGTCCTGGTGGGCAGGGACAACCGCGAGAGCTCTCCGTGGATCCGCGACGCCGTGGTGCGCGGCCTGGTGGGAAGCGGATGCCGCGTGGTGGACATCGGCACGGTGATCACCCCGGTCTTCTACTTCGCCCGGGTGCACTACGGCATCGACGGCGGGGTGATGGTCACCGCCAGCCACAACCCGCCCGAGTTCAACGGCTTCAAGCTGGCCCACGGATTCGGCACCCTGTACGGCGAGCAGATCCAGCAGATCCGCCGGCTGACGGAGGCGGGGGAGTTTGTCGGGGGGGTCGGGTCCGTGGAGGCCCGCGACGTGATCCCCGCGTACCGGGCGATGCTCCGGGAAAAGGTCCGCCTGGGTCCGCGGCGGCTGCGGGTGGTGGTGGACTGCGGTAACGGCACCGCCAGCCTGGTGGCCCCCGACGCTCTGGAGGACCTGGGGGTGGAGGTCGTCCGCCTGTACTGCGAGTCCGACCCGCGCTTTCCCCACCACCACCCCGACCCGGTGCAGCCGGAGAACCTGCGCGACCTGATCGCCGCCGTGCGCCGCGAGGGCGCCGACGTGGGCTTCGGCTTTGACGGCGACGGGGACCGGCTGGGGGTGGTGGACGACCGGGGCGAGATCGTCTGGGGCGACATCCTGATGATCCTGTTCTGGCGGGAGATCCTGCCCCGCCACCCCGGGACGGTGGGGATCGTGGAGGTCAAGTGCTCCCAGGCGCTGTACGACGAGATCCAGCGCCTGGGCGGCCGGCCCATGTTCTACCGCACCGGCCACTCCCTCATCAAGGCCAAGATGCGCGAGGTGGGCGCCGTCTTCACCGGCGAGATGTCGGGCCACATGTTCTTCGCCGACGAGTACTACGGCTACGACGACGCCGTCTACGCGGCGGCCCGGCTGCTGCGGATCCTCTCCCACACCGACCGGCCCCTGTCGGCGCTGCTGGCCGACGTGCCCCGCTACCCGGCCACCCCCGAGGTCCGCGTGGACTGCCCCGACGAGGTGAAGTTCGAAGTCGTCCGCTCCCTCACCGAGCAGTTCAAGCGGGAGGGCTACCCGGTGATTGACGTGGACGGGGCCCGGGTGCTGTGTGCGGACGGGTGGGGCCTGGTGCGGGCCAGCAACACCCAGCCGGTCCTGGTCCTGCGGGCGGAGGCCCGGACGCCGGAGGGCCTGGAGAGGATCAAGCGCACCCTGGAGCAGGCGCTGTCCCGTTTCGCCGACGTCGGTCCCGTGCGCTGGTGACGGCCGGTCCGTCCGCCGGACGACGCGTGGGCGCCCCGGGCACTCCCGCGATCCGGTCCCGCCGCCTCACCCGGCACGCTGCTCAGGCGGCGGCCGCGGTGCCGCACCGGGCGGGGACCTGACGACGCGGGGATGGACCTGGGTAGGCAGACAGGCCTGGAGGGCGGCCCGGGAGAATTTCTCACACCCGTGAAGGCCATCATCCCCGCCGCCGGGATGGGGACGCGGCTGCGGCCCCACACCTTCACCCAGCCCAAGGCCCTGCTGCCGGTGGCCGGGCGGCCGATCCTGGCCCACATCGTGGACGAGCTGTCCGCCTGCGGCGTCGACGAGGTCATCCTGGTGCTGGGCTACCTGGGCGAGCGGGTGATCGACTTCGCCCGCAGGCGCTATCCGCACCTGACCGTGCGCGCCGTCTGGCAGGAGCAGCCCCTGGGCAACGGCCACGCCGTCTACGTGGCCCGGGAGTACCTGGACGGCACGCCGGCGGTCATCATCTTCGGCGACACCATCGTCAAGGGCGACCTGGCCGCCCTGGTGCGCGGCCCGCACTCCCTGGCCGGGGTGAAGGAGGTGGCCGACCCCCGGCGGCTGGGGGTGGTGGAAGTGGACCGGGAGGGCTTGATCCGGCGCATCGTGGAAAAGCCGGAGGTGCCGCCCAGCCGCCTGGCGGTGATCGGCGTCTACTACATCACCGACACCCTGGCCCTGCGCGAGGCGCTGGAGCGGCTGGTGGCCGAAGACCGCCGCCAGCGGGGGGAGTTCTGGCTGGCCGACGGGCTGCAGCTGATGCTGGACCGGGGGGTGCCGATGCGGCCGTTTGCGGTCGAGCGTTGGTACGACTGCGGGACCGTGGAGGCGTGGCTGCAGGCCAACCGGGACCTGCTGGCGCTGGACCCCCCGCCGGTCCCGGAGGGGCTGGGCGGGACGGTGATCCCCCCCTCCTACGTCAGTTCCTCGGCGACCCTCGAGGGGTCGGTGGTGGGCCCCCATGCGTGCGTGGGGGATGAGGTCCGGGTGGTGCACTCCACGGTCCGGGACTCGATCCTCCTGCCGCGGGCGGTCGTGGAAGACGCCCACCTGACCGCCTCGGTGGTGGGCGAGGGCGCGGCGGTGCGCGGGGTGCGGGGACGGGTCAACATCGGCGATGCCTCGCGCGTGGAGGGCGCGTCTGGAGAGGCAGGCGGCGCGGGCAGAGACCCGATGCCGCCATGAGGCACCGGCTGCCTGCTCTACCCGCCGCCCTCGCGATCCTGCTGGGTGGACTGCTCGCCCTCTCCGGGCCTGCCGGCGCCTCCTCCAGGGCACAGACGTACGTAGTTCGCCCGGGCGACACCCTGTGGGCCATCGGCGCCCGCCTGGGGGTGCCAGCCAACACCCTGGCGCGGGCCAACGGAATCTCGGATCCGGAACGACTGGTCCCCGGGCAGGTCCTGCGGGTGCCGGCGGGGCCGGCCTCGCGGCGGCCTCCTTCCTCCGGCACCCGGCCGGCCGCTGCATCACGGGGTCCGGCGCTGGTGGTCGCCGTCCACCGGGTGCGGTGGGGCGACACCCTGCTGGCCATCGCCCGCCGCTACCGCGTCCCCGTCGAGTGGATCGTCCGGGCCAACGGGCTGTGGTCGGACAGGATCCACCCCGGCCAGCGCCTGGCGATTCCCACCCGGCGGGGAGTGGAGGTGCTGGCGCGCCGCCACGGACCTCCCCCGCGCCCGATCCCGGTGCCCCCGGCCGCGTTCGCGCGCTCGGCGGCGGCCGGAACGGCGGCGTGGGATCTGGTCCAGCGGGCACGCCGGTACCTGGGCGTCCCCTACCGCTGGGGCGGCGAGTCGCCTGCGGGGATGGACTGCTCGGGGCTGGTGCACCGGGTCTTCGCCCCGTACCTGTCGGGGGTGGGGCGGCTGACCTCCTACGACTACTTCCGCCTCGGCCGGCCGGTCCGGCCGGAGGCGATCCTGCCGGGCGACGTGGTGTTTTTCACCACCGACGAGCCGGGGCCGTCCCACGTGGGGATCTTCATCGGCGCCGGCCTGTTCATCCACGCCTCCTCGGCCGCGGGCGAGGTCACCGTCACCTCCCTGGACGACCCGCTGTACCGGGAGCGCTTCCTCGGGGTGCGGCGCCTGGTCGACCTGTCGGCGCGCAATTGACGGGGCGGGGGGTGGCCGGTACAATGGTCCCCGCCGTGTCACGCAGCGCTGCACCTGTGAAAACCTTCCAGCCTGCTCCGGGCTCTGTCGTCCGCCGGTGGCACGTCGTCGACGCCGAGGGGATGGTCCTGGGCCGCCTGGCGAGCCGGGTGGCGACACTCCTGCGGGGCAAGCACAAGCCCGAGTTCAGCCCGCACATGGACGTGGGCGACGGGGTGATCGTCATCAACGCGGCCAAGGTGCGGCTGACCGGCCGCAAGGCCCAGCAGGAGAAGGTGTACTGGCACACCGGCTATCCGGGCGGGCTCAAGCAGGCCACCCTGGGCCAGCTGCTGCGAACCGACCCGGAGCGGGTCATCACCGAGGCGGTCTGGGGGATGCTGCCCAAGACCTCCCTGGGGCGCAAGATGCTGCGCCGGTTGAAGGTCTACCGGGGCAGCGAGCACCCTCACCGGGCGCAGAAGCCCGAAATGGCGGACCTGCGGGACCGGCGATCAGCGGTCAGAGATCAGGGATCGGACGGGACGGAGACGTGAGCGCGATGGCTGTGGAAGCGGTGGCGACCGCCACGGGGCGGCGCAAGGAAGCGGTGGCGCGGGTGCGCCTGCTGCCCGGCAGCGGGAAGATCGTGGTCAACGACCAGCCGGCCGAATCCTACTTCCCGCGGCCCACGCTGCAGAGCCTCGTCCGCCAGCCTCTGCAGCTGGCCAAGGCCGAGGGGCGGTTTGACGTGGTGGCCACGGTCGACGGCGGAGGGATTTCCGGACAGGCCGGGGCGCTGCGGCACGGCATCGCCCGGGCTCTGGCCAGCCTGGACGCATCCCTGCGCTCGCTGCTGCACAAGGCGGGCCTGCTGACCCGCGATCCCCGGATGAAGGAGCGCAAGAAGTACGGGCACAAGCGGGCGCGCAAGGCGTTCCAGTACTCCAAGCGCTGACTCTGGGCAGGGTCACGAAGTCCCTCACCCTGGCCCGCTCGCCAGGGAGAGGGTAGGTGAGCACACAGCGGGTACCAGCGGGAGAGGCGCAGGACGGCGGGACCTGTGGGTCCCGCCGTCGCGCTTTTGCGGGGGGTCTAGGCGCGCGGCGGACGCGGGTACACACGTAGTACCGCAACCCCACCGATCCGCCGATGCGCCTGGGCACCGTCTCCGCCGCCGCCGTCCTGGTGCTGGCGCTGGCGGGCCCGCTGGCCCCGCCGGCCCCGGCGTCGGCGTCGGCTCACGTGGTCCGGCCGGGCGAGACCCTGTACCGGATCGCCCTGCGCTACGGCGTGCCCGTGGACGCCCTGGCGGCGGCCAACGGGATCGCCGACCCCGCGCGCATCCGCGCCGGCCAGGTCCTGCGCATCCCGGCGGCCGGCGTCCGCCCGGTGCGGCCGTCTGCGGCCCCGCGCATTGCCCCCCCATCCGTCCAGACCTCTGCCCGCGGGCCGCGCGCCGACCTGGCCTCCGTTCAGGTCCGCCGCATCAGCCTGCGCTACACCGTCGGCCGCGGGGACACGCTGTACGGCATTGCCCGCCGGTTCGGCGTCACAGTCCACGCCCTGCGTGGCGCCAACGGATTGCGGTCGGACCTGATCCACCCCGGCCAGAGGCTGGTGGTCCCCGGCGCCCGCGTCGTCGTGCGCATTCCTCCGCCCGGCCCGACCGTGCGCCTGCGCCTGCCGGTCCCCGAGCCCGCGCCCGCCCCGCAGATCCCTGACCTGGACACCGGCGATGAGATCAGCGCGCCCCGTCCCGTCCGCGTGCGCCGGGGCCCGGCGTCGTATTTCACCACCCTGGCCGTCGCCGCGGCTCAGACCCCGCTGCAGGTGGTCGGTCGCCGGGACGAGTGGTACGAGGTGCGCCTGCCCGACGACACCACCGGCTGGATCCGCGCCGCCGACCTGACCCCGCCGCCACCCATCCCCGCCTCTCCCCAGCCCGCCGCGGCGGTGATCGTCCGGGAGGCGTTGCAGTACGTGGGCACCCGGTACGTCTGGGGAGGCGCGTCGGCAGGGGGGCTGGACTGCTCGGGGTTCGTCTACCTGGTCTTCTCGGCGTTCGCGCCCGAGCTGGCCCGCCTGCGCTCCTTTGACTACTTCCGCCTGGGCGTCCCGGTGCCCCCGGGCCAGCTGCGGCCGGGCGACCTGGTCTTCTTCACCACCTACGCCCCCGGTGCGTCCCACGTCGGGATCTACCTGGGCGACCGCCGCTTCATCCACGCCTCCAGCAGCGCCCGCCAGGTCACCGTCTCGTCCCTGGATGAGCCGTACTACGCCGCCCGCTACGTGGGCGCCCGGCGGCTGGCTCCCTGACCTGCGCTGGACTGGCCCGCGCGCCGGTGCCAGGGTTTGACAGTCTTTGCACAGAACAAGGTCAGCAGGACAGTCCGACGCTTCTGGGAGCCCCGATGCCCAGGACCACCGCCCGACGGCGCGCCCGGAGACCCCTGCGCGGCCTCGCGCGCCCGTCCCGCTCTGCACCCCCCACCCGGGTCATCATCCTGGGGGCGGGGGGACGCGACTTCCACAACTTCAACGTCGTGTACCGGGATCGGCCGGAGTACCGGGTGGTGGCGTTCACGGCCACCCAGATCCCCGAGATCGAGAACCGCATCTACCCTCCCGACCTGGCCGGGCCCCTGTACCCGGAGGGGATCCCCATCTACCCCGAGGAGGAGCTGGCCGACCTCATCCGCCGCCTGCGGGCGGACCAGGTGGTGTTTGCCTACAGCGACGTCTCCCACGAGCACGTGATGCACGTCAGCTCCCTGGCGCTGGCCGCCGGCGCCAGCGTGGTCCTGCTGGGCCCCCGGGCCACCATGCTGACGGCGCGGGTGCCGGTGGTGAGCATCGGCGCCGTGCGCACCGGCGCCGGCAAGAGCCCCGCCACTCGCCGGGTGGCCCAGATCCTGCGGGGCCTGGGGCTGCGGGTGGCCGTCGTCCGCCACCCGATGGCCTACGGCGACCTGGCCCGCCAGCGGGTGCAGCGGTTCGCCACCCTGGAGGACCTGGACCGGATCCCCGTGACCCTCGAGGAGCGGGAGGAATACGAGCCGCACCTGGCGGCGGGGACGGTGGTGTACGCCGGCGTGGATTACCGGGAGGTCATCCGCCAGGCGCAGCGGGAGGCCCACGTGCTGGTGTGGGACGGCGGCAACAACGACTTCCCTTTCGTGCGCTCGGGCCTGCACATCGTGCTGGCCGATCCCCACCGGCCCGGCCACGAGCTCACCTACCACCCGGGGGAGACCAACCTGCGGATGGCCCAGGTGGTGGTCATCACCAAGGTGGACACCGCCCGCCCCGACGACGTGGCGGCCGTGCGCGCCAACGTCGCGCGGGTGAATCCCCAGGCGGTGGTCATCGAGGCGGCCCTGCCCCTGGAGGTGGACCGTCCCGACCTGCTGGCGGGGCGGCGGGCGGTGGTGGTGGAGGACGGCCCCACCCTCACCCACGGCGAGATGTCCTACGGCGCGGGCGTGCTGGCCGCCCGGGCCCACGGCGCCACCTTGGTGGACCCGCGCCCGTATGCCGTGGGCTCCATCCGCGAGGTGTTCGCCCGCTACCCCCACCTGGGCGCGGTCCTGCCGGCCATGGGCTACAGCCCGGCCCAGATTCGGGAACTGGAGCAGACCCTCGCCGCCGCCGACTGCGACGTGGTGGTCATCGGCACGCCCGTGGACCTGCGGCGGGTCATCGCCCTGCGGCATCCGGCGGTGCGGGTGCGCTACGAACTGCGGGAGCGGACCCGGCCCACCCTGGAGGAGATCCTGACCCGGTGGGTGCGGGAGGGCGCGCGGGCGGGGGGACAGTAGCGGCGGAGGCGACCGTGGACCTGCGGGGCCGCGACCTGGTCAGCATGGACGACCTCTCCCCCGAGGAGGTGGCCTGGATCCTCGACACCGCGGCCGACCTCAAGCGCCGGCGCGGGTCGCCCGACCACCCGCGGCCTCTGGCGGGCAAGGTGCTGGCCATGATCTTCGAAAAGCCCTCCCTGCGCACGCGGGTCACGTTCGAGGTGGCCATGCTGGAGCTGGGCGGGCACGCCGTGTACCTGGGCCCCCAGGACATCCAGATGGGGGTCCGGGAGAGCGTGCCCGACGTGGCCCGCAACCTCAGCCGCTGGGTGCACGGGATCATGGCCCGCACCTTCAGCCACCGCACGGTGGAGGTGCTGGCCGAACACGCCGCGGTGCCCGTGATCAACGGCCTGTCGGACCGGGAGCACCCCTGCCAGACCCTGGGAGACCTGCTCACCATCCGGGAGCGGTTCGGCCGTCTGGACGGCCTGCGGGTGGCCTGGGTGGGCGACGGCAACAACGTGTGCCACTCGCTGCTGCTGGGCGCCGCCAAGGTGGGCCTGTCGGTGACGGTGGCCACCCCGCCCGCGTATGCGCCCGACCCCGCCATCGTCTCCCGGGCCCGGCAGATCGCCACCCGGACGGGAGCGCGCCTGGAGGTGGGCACCGATCCCCAGGCGGCCGTCCGCGGGGCCGACGTGATCTATACCGACGTCTGGGTGAGCATGGGCCAGGAGGACCAGCGGGCGGGTAAGCTCGCTGCCTTCGCCGGCTACCAGGTGAACGCGGCCCTGGTGGCGCTGGCGGCTTCTCACGGGGTGGTCATGCACTGCCTGCCGGCCCACCGGGGGGAGGAGATCACCGACGACGTGCTGGACGGCCCCCGCTCGGTGGTCCTGGACCAGGCCGAAAACCGCCTGCACGCCCAGAAGGCGCTGCTGGCCCTGGTGCTGTGACGGAGGACCCGTGCCGGAGATCCGCCCGCAGGACATCATCGACATCCTCATCGTCACCCTGCTGGTCTACCAGCTGCTGCTGCTGATCCGGGGCACCCGGGCGGTGCAGCTGGTCATCGGGCTGGGAATTCTGGTGGCGGCCTACGCCGTCAGCCGGGCCCTGGGCCTGTACACGCTCCAGTCGGTCCTCCAGTACCTGGGCGTGGTGATCCCCATCGCCCTGCTGGTCATCTTCCAGCCCGAGCTGCGGCGCATGCTGGAGCAGCTCGGACGCGGCGGCGTGCTCATCAGCGGGCTCACACCCCACGCCCTGGGGCGGGAGGAGCGCATCCGGCTGGCCAACGACCTGGCCCGGGCCGCGCGCATCCTGGGGCTGCGCAAGATCGGCGCGCTGATCGTCCTGGAGCGGCAGACGGGGCTGGAGGACTTCATCGAGACCGGCGTGCGGGTGGATGCGGTGGTCACCGTGCAGCTGCTCATCACCCTGTTCTTCCCCAATTCCCCGCTGCACGACGGGGCGGCCATCATCCGCGGCAACCGGGTGGTGGCCGCCGGCTGCCTGCTGCCCCTGTCGGAGAACCCGTCCCTGGCCCGCCTCCTGGGCACGCGCCACCGGGCGGGGGTCGGGATCACCGAGCAGACCGACGCGGTGAGCCTGATCGTGTCCGAGGAGACCGGGACGATCAGCCTGGCCCGGGAGGGCGAGCTGATCCGGGGACTGTCGGAGGAACAGGTGAAGGCCGCCCTGCTGGAACTGACGGCGCCCGGCCCGGCGGCCGCCGTGGGCCCGTGGCGGTGGTGGAGGACGATCCGCCGCTCATGAAACTGCGCCGCCCTCTGCTCAGCGAGCAGCAGTTGCTCCTGCTCCTGTCGTTTCTCATCGCGGTGACCTCCTGGTATTATGTGGTGTCCACCCGCCCGCCCCGCGGCCCGCAGGTCACCTCCAAGGTGGTGGCCGTGATCCCCCGGATCGAGGGCGAGCCGGCCTACGGGTACAGCATGCTGGGCGTCCGGGTCACCCCGCCCACGGTCGTCGTGACCGGCGTGGCCGAGCAGCTGGCCGCCCTGGACGCCGTGCGCACCGAGGCCGTGGACGTGACCGGGGCCACCCGGGATGTGGTGCGGGAGGTGGCGGTGGACGCGCCGTCGGGAATGGCCCGCCCGGCCCGCGTGCGGGTGGCGGTGCAGGTGGTGCCGGCCATCGCGGCCCGGGTCGTCCCCGGCGTGCGGGTCCGGGTGCAGAACGTCCCGCCGGGGGTGGTGGCGCGCGTGGAGCCGTCCACCATCGCGGTGCAGGTGCAGGGGCCGGTGGCGGTGGTCAGCCGGCTCCGGCCCGACGACCTGGTGGCGGTGGTGGACGGGGCCGACCTGTCCGAGGGGCGCCGGCGGGTGCGGCCCCAGGTGGTGGCGCCCGAGCAGGTGACGGTGGTCGACCTGCGGCCGGACATGGTGGTGGTGGTCGTCCGCCGGGGAGGATAGCAGGTGCACGGGAGCATGTGCGCGGGCGGGCTGCAGGCGCCCGACCGGTGAGGGGCGCGGTGGGCCGTCTGTTCGGAACCGACGGCGTGCGCGGCGTCGCCAACGTGGACCTGACGCCCGAGCTGGCCCTGCGCCTGGGGCGGGCGGCGGCCCACCTGCTGAGTCCCGCCGGCGGCGGGCAGTTCCTGGTGGGCCGCGACACCCGCCTCAGCGGGCCGATGCTGGAGGCGGCGCTGGTGGCCGCCATCTGCTCGGCCGGCGGCCAGGCCCTGCGGGGCGGGATCCTGCCCACGCCCGCCGTGGCGTACCTCACCCGGCGGCTGGGGGCGACCGCCGGGGTGGTCATTTCGGCCTCCCACAACCCGGTGGAGGACAACGGCATCAAGTTCTTCGGCCGCGACGGCTTCAAGCTGCCCGACGCCGTCGAGGACGCCATCGAGGCCCTGCTGGACTCGCCGGACCTGCGGCGGGCCGTGGGCCTGCAGGTCGGGCGCGCCGAGGACATCCCCGAAGCCGCCGACCTCTACGTGGACCACCTGGCGGCCCTGGCCGTCGCCCCGGCGGCCGGGCTGCGGGTGGTGGTGGACTGCGCTCACGGCGCGGCCTGCCGCACCGTCCCTGCCCTGTGGGAGGCGCTGGGCGCCACGGTGATTCCCATCAACGACACGCCCGACGGCGCGCGGATCAATGTCCGCTGCGGCTCCACCCACCCCGATGTGGTGGCCCAGGCGGTGCGGGACCGCCGGGCGGACGTGGGATTCGCCCACGACGGGGACGCCGACCGGGTCATCGCGGTGGACGAGACCGGCGCCGTGGTGGACGGGGACGGCCTGCTGGCCATTTGCGCCCTCCACCTGCACGCCCGGGGACGGCTGCCCGGCGCGCGGGTGGTGGCCACCGTGATGTCCAACCTGGGTCTGGAACGGGCCCTGCGCCGGGCGGGAATCACCCTGGAGCGCACCCGGGTCGGTGACCGCTACGTGCTGGAGCGGATGCGCCAGGTCGGGGCGACGGTGGGCGGCGAGCAGAGCGGGCACATCATCTTCCTGGACCACGCCACGACCGGCGACGGCGCCCTGACGGCGGTGCAGGTGGTGAACGTGATGCTGCAGACCGGCAAACGTCTGTCGGAACTGGCCGCGGTGGTGGAGCGGCTGCCCCAGGTCCTGGTCAACGTGGCCGTGGCCGACCGCGCGGCTCTGGACACCCGCCCGGCCATCGCGCGCGCGGTGGCCGATGCGCAGCGGGCGCTGGGCGAGCGGGGGCGCGTGCTGGTGCGCGCCTCGGGCACCGAGCCCCTGGTGCGGATCATGGTGGAGGCGGAGGACGCCGCCCAGGCCGCGTCCCTGGCCGACCATCTGGCGGACGTGGTGGCCCGCGAGCTGGGCGGCCGCCGCCTGGAGGCCCCACGGGGTTAGCGCCCGGTGGCATCGGCCGCGCATCCTCCCGGCCGCGTTCCCGCCGACCGCGAGCCGCCCGCCTCCGAACTGCTGGGGGTTCGGGTCCACCACGTCACCCTGGACCAGGCGGTGGAGCGGGTGGCCGCCCTGATCGCCTCCGGCGGCCCGCATCAGGTGGTGACGGTCAACGGGGCGATGCTGGTGGCCGCCGCTCGGGATCCGGCCGTGCGCTCGATCCTGTCGCAGGCGTCGCTGGTGGTGCCCGACGGGGTCGGCGTGCTGGTGGCGGCGCGGATTCTGGGCCGCCCCCCCTTCGTGCGGGTGCCGGGCGTGGAGCTGGCCGAGCGTCTGTGCGCGGAGGCGGCCGCCGCCGGCTGGCGCGTGTTCCTGCTGGGGGCGGCGCCGGGGGTCGCCGACGACGCCGCGGAGGCGCTGCGCCGCCGCTATCCGGGCCTGCAGGTTGCCGGCGTCCACCACGGCTACTTCTCCGACGACGCTCCCGTCCTGGTCCAGATCCGGGCGGCCCGCCCGCACGTGCTGCTGGTCGCCCTGGGGTTTCCGCGCCAGGAGATGTGGATCGCCCGGCACCGGGCGGCGCTCGGCGTGCCGGTGAGCATGGGCGTGGGGGGGACGCTGGATGTGCTGGCGGGACGCGTGCGCCGCGCGCCGGCGTGGATGCAGCGGGCCGGGCTGGAGTGGGCGTACCGGATCGCCCGGGAGCCCCGGCGCCGGTGGCGGACGGCGGCGGCGCTCCCGCACCTGATGGTGCTGGCGCTGAAGGCGCGGCTGCGCCGGGAGAGGGGAAAAGACCTCAATGGACAGGGATGCTAAAGTGTGGTCTACTGAGAGGGCCCGCCGGCACCCGTGCGGGCGGGGGAGGTGAGAGCAAGCCGCAGGTCAGGTGCCGCAGCGCCAGGCCCCTGGCGCGGAAGGCGGGTTGTGCGGGGCGGACCGGTGGACCAGACGCCCCCGTCCGCAGTCCCACGCCAGGGGTGACGAGGGAGGGGATCTCGGACGGCCCGCCCGGTCATCGGCGTGATGATCCGGGCGGTGACCGCATCGGCGGGTGACCCTAGGCCGGTGGTCCCGGCCTGCACCCCTCCGACGCCCGTCGGAGGCAAGGCAGCCGCCAAACCCCGGAGGCAACTCCGGCCCAGAAGGCTGCCAGGACCAGGTCGCACACACGAATGGATCCCGCGGCGCCGTCGGCGCGCCGCGCGGGTCTTGTGCGGCCGGAGCTGACATCCGGTCTGTCCATTCGGGGAACAGTGTCCGCAGGAGGGCATCATGTGCGGCATCATGGGATACATCGGCCGGCAGAGCGCGCTGCCGGTCCTGCTGGACGGTTTGAAACGGCTGGAGTACCGTGGCTACGATTCGGCGGGCGTGGCGGTCCTGGCCGACGGCCGCATCGAGGTGCGCAAGACGGCGGGCAAGCTCAGCCGCCTGGAGGAGATCACCCGGCAGCCTCCTCTCCCCGAGGGAACGGTGGGTATCGGCCACACCCGCTGGGCCACCCACGGCCTGCCCACCGACGCCAACGCGCATCCCCACACCGACTGTCGCGGGCGGGTGGTGGTGATCCACAACGGGATCATTGAGAACTTCCTCCCCCTCAGGGAGGAGCTGCAGGCGCGGGGCCACACCTTCCGGTCGGACACCGACACCGAGGTGCTGGCCCACCTGATCGAGGAAGAACTGGCGGGGCCGCCCGGGCGGGAGGGCGACGACCCGGCGGGAAGCGGCGCGGCGCCGCCGGGCACCCGCCAGGCGGTGGTGGACCGCCGCCTCCGCCTTCCCCTGGACGAGGCCGTCCGCCGGGCGGTGGCGCGCACCCGGGGAGCGTACGCCATCGTGGTGATGAGCGCCGACGCCCCCGACCAGATTGTGGCCGTCCGGCAGATCAGCCCGCTGATCGTGGGGATCGGCCAGGGCGAGACCGTCCTGGCGTCGGACATCCCGGCGCTGCTGCCCTACACCCGGGACGTGCTGGTGATCGAGGACGGCGAGCTGGCCGTGCTGACGGCGGGCGGCGTGCGCATCCAGCGCCTGGACGGCACCCCGGTGCGGCGGCAGCCGGTGCACATCACCTGGGACGCGCAGATGGCCGAGCGGGGAGGCTACCCCCACTTCATGCTCAAGGAGATCTTCGAGCAGCCGCGGGCCCTGCAGGAGACCATGATGGGCCGGCTGGACGTCCCCGGGGTGGTGGAGCTGGACGGGGTGGGGTACACCGACGCCTTCGTCCGGGACCTGCGCGCGGTCTGGATCACGGCGTGCGGCACGGCCTACCACGCCGGCCTGGTGGGGCGGTGGCTGATCGAGCACTGGGCGCGGATCCCCGCCGAGCCGGAGCTGGCCTCCGAACTGCGGTACCGCGATCCGCTCATCGGTCCCCACAGCCTGGCGGTGGCCATCAGCCAGTCGGGAGAGACGGCCGACACCCTGGCGGCGGTGCGGGAGCTGCGCCGGCGGGGCGCGCGGGTGGTGGCCGTCACCAACGTGGTCGGCAGCACCCTCAGCCGCGAGGCCGACGACGTCCTGTACATCCGGGCCGGCCCGGAAATCGCCGTGGCCAGCAGCAAGGCATACGTCTCCATGCTGGTGGCTCTGCAGATGCTGGCGCTGGACCTGTCCCTGCGCCGCGGGGTCCTGGCGCGGGAAGAGGCGCTGGCGCTGGTGGCCGCCATGAAGGCGCTGCCCGCCCAGGCCCAGCAGGTGCTGGACCGGGCGCCGCAGGTGGAGGCGCTGGCCCGCCGGATCGCGGACCGAGAGCACGTCTTCTTCATCGGGCGGGGCCTGGACTACGCGGTGGCCCTGGAGGGCTCGCTGAAGCTCAAGGAGATCTCCTACGTGCACTCCGAGGCTCTGGCCGCCGGCGAGCTCAAGCATGGCACCCTGGCCCTGGTGGCGCCGGGCGTGCCGGTGGTGGCCCTGGCGACCCAGCGGCACGTGTACGACAAGACCCTGTCCAACATTGAGGAGGTCAAGGCGCGGGGCGGCGAGGTGATCGCGGTGGCCTACGATGACGACGGCGAGATCGACAAGCACGCCCACACCGTGGTGCGGATCCCGCCGACCCGGGACGAGCTGGCGCCGGTGCTGGCCATCATCCCCCTGCAGCTGCTGGCCTACTACGTGGCCCGGGAACGGGGGAACGACATCGACCAGCCGCGAAATCTCGCCAAGAGCGTGACGGTGGAGTGAGGAGGGCCCATGATCGACGAGGAGCTGCTGAAGATCCTGGCCTGCCCGCTGGACAAGGCGCCGGTGGAGCTGCGCGGGGACCGCATCGTCTGCACCCGTTGCGGGCGGCGGTACCCGATCCGCGACGGCATTCCGGTCATGCTGATTGACGAGGCGGAACTGCCTGGATGACCGCGGCGACCGGGGGTCCGGGCGGCGCGGGTCAGGGGAAAGCGGAAGGAGCGCCGATGGTGGTCTGCGGCGTGGGCGTGGACTTGGTGGAGGTCAGGCGCGTGGAGCGCGCCCTGGCCCGGTGGGGCGACGCGTTTGCGCGCCGGGTGTTCACCGCCGCCGAACTGGAGCGCGCCCGCGCGCCCCGCGCCCGCAGCATGCGCCTGGCGGCGCGGTTTGCCGCCAAGGAGGCGGTCATGAAAGCGCTGGGGTTGGGGTGGAGGACGATGGGGTGGCGGGAGATTGAGATCCTCCATGATCCCCTGGGCAAGCCGGTGGTGGCCCTCCACGGACACGCCCGCGCCGCCGCCGACCGGCAGGGCGTGGCCCACGTGCTCGTCAGCCTCGCTCACACCCGCCACCTGGCCCTGGCCAGCGCGGTCGCCCTCGCCCCGCCCACCCCCGCCTCGATGCCGTAGGTCACGTCCCCTGTTGGAGTGATCGCCCGATCAGGCGACGTGCCCACGACCTCCCTGCGCGCGAGTATATAGCTTATACGCTCCTGGCTCGGTGACTGTCACCGTGTCTTCCCCCGACCGGGGGACTTGTCGTTGCCCAGGGGGAGGTGGTGTTCTAAATGGTTGCCCCACGCTGAGGGTGACTGTCACCGCGGCGGGGCGGCAGGAGATTCCCGCGGGCGCACCGAAAAACCTGGTAAACGTTTTCCACCGGCGGCGCGGGAGGGGAGACGGTGGCGACGATCCGGGACGTGGCCCGGCGGGCCGGGGTGTCGGTGGCCACCGTCTCCCGGGTGGTCAACCACAGCGCCCACCGGGTGAGCCCCCAGACCCGCCGGCGGGTCCTGGAGGCCGTCCGGGCCCTGGGCTACCAGGCGAACGTCATCGCCCAGAGCCTGAAAAAGCGGGCCTCCCGCACCGTGGCCCTCATCGTCCCCGACATCAGCAACCCCTTTTTCCCGGCCATCGCCCGCGGCATTGAGGACGTCGCCAGCCAGCACGGGTATGCGGTCCTTCTGTGCAACACCTACGAGGACCTCGCCCGGGAGCGCGCCTACCTGGACCTGCTGCGCAAGCGGTGGGTGGACGGGGTGATCTTTGCCACGGCCGGCACCAACACCGCGCACCTGCGGGCGCTGCGCCGCGAGGGCCGGCCGGTGGTCCTGGTGGCCCGCGACGTGGACGGGGTGCGCATCGACGCGGTCCTGGTGGACAACTACCACGGGGCCTACGAGGCCACCGCGCACCTGCTGCGGCTGGGCCACCGGCGCATCGCCCACATCGCCGGACCGGCGTCGGTCCGGGTGGCGCAGGAGCGGCGACGCGGCTACGAGCAGGCGCTTGCCGACGCGGGTCTGCCCCGCGATGGCGCCCTGGTCGGCGAGGGGGACTTCACCGCCGACGGCGGCCGGCGGGCGGTGGAGGCGTGGCTCCGGCGGCGAGCGGACATCACGGCCATCGTGGCCGCCAACGACCTCATGGCCATCGGGGCCCTGGAGGTTCTGCGCGCGGCCGGCCGGCGGGTGCCCGAGGATGTGGCGGTGGTGGGATTTGACGACATCACGTTCGCCTCTCTGGTGTCGCCGGCTCTGACCACCGTGGCGCAGCCGAAGTACCGCATGGGCCAGCTGGCCATGCAGCGCCTGCTGGAGCTGATGGCCGGAGAGTCCCCGGCGGGCCGGCGCATCGTCCTGGAGCCACAGCTGATCGTCCGGGATTCCTGCGGGGCTCGCCGGGCGGTGATCATCCCGCCCGGCGGGAGAACGCGGGCGTGAGCGTGGCGCCCCACACGGAGGAGGGATCATGAAAGCACTGGTGCTGACAGCCGAGTGGGATCCCCGGCCGGGATACCGGCTGACCGAATGGGAGAAGGCCACCCGCACCGCCATCACCGGCAGCAGCGTCTGGCGGCGGCCGCGGGTGAGCCTGGAGACGCTGCCCGATCCGGTGCCGGGCCCCAAGGACGTGGTCATCCGGCCCCGGGCCTGCGGGATCTGCGGCTCCGACGTGCACTTCTATGAGACCGACCCCGACGGCTACATGTTGTACCCGGGGCTCACGCGCTTTCCCGTGGTGATCGGGCACGAGTTCAGCGGCGAGGTGCTGGAGGTCGGCCGGGAGGTGCGGGACCTGCGGCCCGGGGACATGGTCACCTGCGAGGAGATGATCTGGTGCGGCGAGTGCGTCCCCTGCCGCAACGGCTATCCCAACCAGTGCCAGCGCCTGGAAGAGATCGGCTTTACCATCAACGGCGCCCAGGCCGAGCGGATCGTCATCGGGGCCAAGTACTGCTGGAAGATCAACGCCCTGGCCGAGCGGTACGGCAGCGTCGAGCGGGCCTACGAGGCCGGCGCGCTGTGCGAGCCCACCAGCGTCGCCTACAACGCCATGTTCACCCGCGCCGAGGGGTTCAAGCCCGGCGGCCACGTGGTGGTCTTCGGCACGGGGCCGATCGGCTTTGCCGCCATCGCCCTGGCCCGGGCCGCGGGCGCGGCGAAGATCATCGCCTTCGAAGTGAGTCCGGTGCGCCAGGACCTGGCGCGCCAGGTGGGGGCGGACGTCGTGCTGAACCCCGTGGAGCTGGAGCGCCAGGGGACATCCCCCCGCGAAGCGATCCTGGACCTCACCGAGGGCGAGGGGGCGGCCCTGCACGTGGAGGCCGCCGGGGCGCCGGCCCGGACCATCCCGGAGATGGAGGCGTCGCTGGCGGTGGGCGGCAAGATCGTCATGATCGGCCGGGCCGCCGAGCGCACCCCCGTGTACCTGGAGCACTTCCAGACCCACGCGGCCCAGATCTACGGCGCCCAGGGGCACTCGGGCTACGGCAACTTCCCCAACGTGATCAAGCTCATGGCCGCGGGGCGCATTGACCTGACGCCGATCATCACCAGCCGGTTCCCCCTGGATCGGGCCGTGGAGGCCCTGCGGAAGGCCACCCGGCGCGAGGACGGCAAGATCATGATCCGGGGGTGAGGCCGGCGGGCCGATCGCTGAAGGGGGGTGAGCGCGGAGGGAGTGACGTGAGATCAGTTCGAGGAGGCGAGAGGATGCGTGGGAGAATGGCCAGGATGGTTGTGTTACTTGTCGGTGCGCTGGCGGTGGCCTCCACCGCTGTCGCCGCACCGGGGCTGCCGCCCAAGCCCGCCAAGCTCACCATGGCCGTGGTGGCCGGGGGTGAGACCAAGGGGCTGAAGGCAATCCTGCCCATGTGGGAACGGGAGATGGGGGTGAAAGTCGAGCTCGTCGAATTCCCCTACCCGACCCTGTACGAGAAGCTGGTGACGGCCTTCCAGGCCAACGCGCCCACCTTCGACCTCCTGATCGCTGACGATCCGTGGATGCCGAAGTTCGGGTCCGAGGGCTGGCTGGTGCCCCTGGATCAGACCTTCGGGTACCAGCGGGACCCGGACATCTTCCCGGTGGTTTACGACCTGGGGTCCTGGCCGCCGCCTCGGGGTCCGATTCCGCCCGGGGAAGCGGGCAAGCCGCGCCGGCTGTATGCGATCACGCTGGTGGGCAACGTCGAATTCTTCATGTACCGCAAGGACCTGCTGCCGGCGCCTCAGACCTGGGATGACGTCATTGCCAATGCCCGCAAGGTCCACGATCCCAGCAAGCCCTTCTACGGGTTCGTGATCCGCGGCGCCAAGGGGAACCCGGTCATCTCCGAGTTCACGCCGGTCCTGCTGTCGTTCGGGGCGCGGATCTTTGACAACAACTGGCGGGTGGTGCTCAACTCCAAGGAAGCGGTGGATGCGCTGCGGTTCTTCGCCGTGGAACTGAAGAAGTACGCGCCGCCGGGTGTGGCCAACTATGATGCCGCCGAGCGGGCGCGGGAGGTCGCCACCGGGCGGGCGGCGCAGGGGTTCATCTGGCCGGCAGAGATCACCGACATCGTCGAGAACCCGGCCGTGTCCACGGTCATCGGCAAGATGGGTTACACGCTGGCCCCGCGGGGACCGGGAGGCAAGCACGCTCCCCTGATGGGGAACTGGCTATTGGCCATTCCCAAAGCGAGCCGCAACCAGCGGTGGGCATACGAGTTCATCCTGTGGGCCACCAGCGCCCGCGTGCAGCGGCCGTACGCCCTGGGCGGTGGCATTCCGTTCCGGCGGTCCATTCTGCAGGACGCGGACCTGAACCGCCGCTTCCCGTTCTTCAAGGCCATGGCCGACTCGCTGGCCGCCCCGGCCGAGTGGAGGCCCCGGACACAGGAGTGGTTTGCGGTGGAAGCCATCCTGGGCACCCACGTGAACGCCGCGCTGGCGGGTATCGAGACACCCGAGGAAGCCATCACCAAGGCCGCCCGGGAAATCGAGCGTCACATGAAGGAGGCCGGCTACTATCGGTGAGGTCGGGGCCCGGGGGCTGATCGCCCCCGGGCCTCTGTCCACACGTCTGGGGCGTCGGCTGACCCCCTACCTGCTGGTGGCGCCGCCCGTGGCCCTGCTGGCCGCGCTGGTGGTGTACCCGCTTCTGTATAACGTCGGCCTCAGCCTGCGCAACTACCGCACGGGAGAGTTCGTCGGCCTGCACAATTTTGCCCGGGCGCTGGAGGACCCGCAGTTCTTTGCATCCCTGCGGGCGACGGGGGTGTACGTCTCGGCGGCCCTGGCCACCGAGCTCACCCTGGGACTGGCACTGGCGCTGCTGGTCCATCGGACCATCCACAGCGGCTGGGCCCGGGCGCTGGTCTACGTGCTCTTCCTGATCCCGATGGTCACTCCGCCAGTGGCCGCCGGTGTGATCGCGCGGCTGATCTACACCCCCACCTACGGCATCCTCAACGTCCTGCTGCTCCGCCTGGGGGCCATTTCGTCAGACGTTCTGTGGCTCTCAGAACCAGCCACGGCCATGTTCGCCGTGCTGAGCGTCGACGTGTGGCAGTGGATGCCCTTTGTCTTCCTGGTGTGCTTTGCAGGACTGCAGGCGGTTCCGGCCGACACGGTGGAAGCGGCGCGGGTGGACGGAGCCGACGGTTGGCGGCTGTTCTGGCATATCGAGTTCCCGTACCTGCAGTCGCTGCTGCTGCTGGTCCTGGTGTTTCGGTTCACCGACACCTTTCGCGTCTTCGACCACGTGCAGGTCCTGACCGCGGGGGGACCGGGGGCCACCACCGAGTTCCTCAGCCTGTACCTGTACCGCGTGGCCTTCAAGTTCTTCAACCTGAGCTACGCGGCCGCCCTGTCTCTGTTCGTCCTGCTGGTGACCTCGCTGGCCTTTGCGGTTCTGGGACGGTACCTGGTGCGCGAGGTGAGCGCGTGAGCCGGGTGGGTCTGTGGCGCATGGTGACGGGGGCCGTCCTGGCCGTTCTGACGGCCGTGTACCTGTTTCCCTTTTACTGGATGGTGGTGACCGCCCTCAAACCGCTGCCGGAGTTCTACCGGTTCCCTCCCACGTTGCTGCCCCTTGATGCCACCGTGGCCGCGTTCAGATCGGTCATGCTGCAGCGGGGATTTCTGGTCCTCCTGCGCAACAGTCTGGCGGCGTGCCTGGCTGCCGTCGGGGCAGCCCTGGTGGTCGCCATGCTCATCGCCTACCCGGTGACGCGGTTGCCGGTGTCGCCCGCGTTCCGCCGCGGGCTCCTCAACTGGATTTTGAGCCTGCGTTTTCTGCCGCCCATCGTGGTCGTCATCCCGTTCTTCGATATCGTCCGGCGGCTGGGACTGTACGACAGCCTGGGAGCCCTGGTGCTCCTGTACACCGTGTTCAGCCTGCCCTTTGCCACCTGGATGCTGCGAGGATTCTTGCTGGAAGTGCCCATGGAGATCGAAGAGGCGGCGCTGGTGGATGGCGCCACCCGCTGGTACGCATTCTTCGTCGTCCTCCTCCCCCAGCTGGCGCCGGCGCTGCTGGCCACGGCCGTCATCACCTTCGCCCTCGCCTGGAGCGAGTTCATGTTCGCGTTCATCCTGACGGCCACGCCGCGGTCGCAGACCTTCCCCATCGGCGTGGCCAGCCTGGTGACCCAGTTCGAGATCATCTGGAATGAGATGGCGGCGGTGGGGACCATCGCGGCCGTGGTCCCGATCCTGCTGCTGGTCTTCGCGCGCCGGTACGTGATCGGAGCCCTGACCTTTGGAGCGGTGCGGGAGAAGGCGTGAGCGCATCCGGGGGAGGGGAACTGTGTCCCTGCCTGGACGCCCTGTGGGCCGGACGGCCCGCCGAGCCGGCGCTGGGGCTGCTGGCCGAAGAGGGCTTCCGGCTGGTGGAATTCTGGGACTGGCGGGAGCGGAACATCGACCATCTGGCCGCGCAGCTAGAGAACCTGGGGATGTCGGCGGTGGCCTTCAGCGGCACGACCTTTGAGGAGCCCCTGCTGGATCCCGCCGGCCACGAGGCGGCCCTGGCGCACCTGCGCACGTCCCTGGAGGTGGCACGGCGCCTGGGCACGCGGCTGCTGGTGGTGCACGTGGGGTACGCCCGCTCCGACCGCCCCCGGTCTGCACAGTGGGAGGCGGCGGTCGTGGGGCTGCGGCGGGCCGCCGATCTGGCCCAGGCGGCCGGGGTGAGGCTGCTGGTGGAGCCGTTGAACTCCGTCCTGGACCATCCGGGCTACTTCCTGGACAGCCTGCCCGATGCCCTGGCGCTACTGGAGGACGTCGGCCATCCGGCGGTGGGATTGCTGCTGGATGTGTACCACATGTGGGTGACGCACGATGACCTGCTGGACCGGCTGGAGGGCGCCGCGGCTCGGGCGGGGCACGTGCATGTGGCCGACGTGCCCGGCCGCGGCGAGCCCGGCAGCGGGGTGATCCCCTGGCGCGCGGTGCTCGACCGCCTGCGCGCCGGCGGCTACCGCGGGGCGCTGGGCCTGGAGTGCTGGCCGACCGCCGACGTCCGCGGCGCGCTGCGGCGCTGCCGGGAGGTGCTGGACGCCTGATGCCGAGATTCGGGCTGAACGGAGCCACCACGGGACCGGCCGACCTGCTGACCGACGTGCGGGCGGCCCGGGAGGCCGGCTACCAGGCGCTGGAGATCCGGGACACCAAGCTGCAGGCGTACCTGGACGGCGGCGGCACCCTGTACGCCCTGCGCCAGCAGATCGCCGACGCCGGGCTGGAGGTGGCCAGCCTGAACGCCCTGGAGAAGTCCACGCTGGCCGCGGGGGCGGCGCGGGAGGCCGTGCTGCGCCGCTGCCGCATCCTGTGCGAGTGGGCGGCGGCGCTGGACTGCCCCTACGTGGTGGCGGTGCCCAGTCCGCGGGCGGACGCGCCCGACCCGGACCAGATCGAGGCGCTGACGGTGGACGCCCTGCGCGCCCTGGCCCAGGTGGCCGAGCGCTACGGGGTGCGGGTGGGGTTCGAGTTTCTGGGGTTTGCCGACTGCTCGGTGAACACCCTGGCGGCCGCCCGGCGCATCGTGGACGCGGTGGCCCACCCCGCCGTGGGTCTGGTCCTGGACGCCTTCCACTTCTACGTGGGAGGATCGACGTGGGAGATGCTGGAGGGGCTGTCGGCCGACCGCCTGTACGTTGTGCACCTGGACGACGCCGAACCGGGCCCCCGGCAGGCCCTCACCGACGCCCACCGGCTGCTGCCGGGGGACGGGGTGATCCCCCTGCGGGAGCTGGTCCGGCGGCTGGAGGCGCTGGGCTACCGCGGCGTGTACTCGGTGGAACTGTTCCGGCCGGAGTACTACCGGTGGGACCCGGTGGAGCTGGCCCGCGCGGCGCGGGCGAAGATGGAGGCGCTGTTTGGAGACTGACCCCTCGGGGGGAGAAGGGAGGACCGTATGCCGGTGCGGGTGGGGATCCTGGGGTGCGGATTCATCGGCCGCCTTCACGCCCTCAACCTGAAGGCCGACCCGCGGGCCCAGCTGGTGGCCGTGGCGGACGCGGTCCCTCAGGCCGCCCAGCGGCTGGCCGCCGAGGTCCAGGCCCGCCCCCTCGGGTCGCTGGACCAGTTGCTGGGGGAGGGGCTTGACGCCCTGTACGTGTGCACGCCCAACACCGCCCACGTGGAGCCGGTCCTGCGCGGCCTGGCGGAGGGGCTGCACGTCTTCTCGGAGAAGCCCATGGCCACCACGCTGCCGGACGCCTGGCGCATCCGCGAGGCGGCCCGGCGGTCCCGGGGCATCTACCAGCTGGGCTTCAACCGCCGCTTCGCCAACGTCTACCGCTTTGCCCGCCGCCTGATTGACGAGGGGAAGATCACGCCGTTGCTGGCCCAGATGAAGCACAATCGCGGGGAGTTGCAGCAGCCCCCCTGGACCTCCGACCCCTCCGTCACTGGCGGCTACCTGTACGAGACCCCGGTCCACCTGTTCGACATGGGCCGGTTCCTGTTCGGGGAGGTGGAGGAACTGGCGGGGTGGGCCCGCCAGAGCGTCTACCGGGAGCTGGACGGCTTTGTGGTCCTGCTGCGCTACCGCAGCGGGGTCATCGCGTCGCTGACCAGCGTCGCCCACACCAGCTGGCTGTTCCCCTACGAGCGGGTGGAGATCTACGGGGAGCACAAGACGGTGGTGACCGAGGAACTGGAGCGGGCGTGGTTTTCGCCGGGAGCGCGGGAGCAGGTGGAGGCGGTGGACTGCTTCCAGATGCCTGTGGAGCGCAAGTGGGGATACGTGGCCGAGGACCGGCTGTTCATCGACGCGTGCCTGGGCGAGCGGCCGCCCGCCGTGACCGCCGACGACGGCTACCGGGCCACCGAGCTGGTGGAGGCCACCTACCGGGCGGTGCGCACCGGTCAGCCCGTCCGCCTGCCGCTGGAAGAACCGCGGGACTCCGCCCCCGCCCGGGAGGCGCGGTGAGCGGGCGCGCACAGCCTCCCCCCAGGGTGGTCGCCACGGGCGCTGGGCCGGCGGGGACTCCGGAGCCGGGGGAAGGCGGCGCGCCCCGCTACCGCCTGGTGGTGGCCGACATCGACGGCACGCTGGTGACCAGCACGCGGGAGATCACCCCCCGGGTCCGGGCGGCGGTGCAGGCGGCGCGGCGGCGGGGCGTGCGGGTGTGCCTGGCCACCGGGCGCATGTGGCCGTCGGCGGAACCCTACGTCCGGCGCCTGGGCGCCGACCCGCCGATCATCCTGTACAACGGCGGCCTGGTCTACGACTTCGCCACCGGCACCGTCCTGCGCCGCGTCCCGCTGGACGTCGACCACGCCCGGGCGGTGCTGGACGTCCTGCGGGAGCACCCGGAGGTCCAGCCCCACCTGTACGTGAACGACCGGGTGTACACGGCCCGGCCCAGCGAGATCACCGACCAGTACCGGCGCAAGGACGGCATCCCCGTGGAGGTGGTGGGCGACCTGCGGGCCGTCCTGTCCGCGCCGCCGATGAAGATCCTCATCATCGGGGCGCGGCCGGACCTGGAGCGGGTGCGCGCGCGGATCCGCCAGCTGCCCCGGCAGATCCACACGGTGTTCTCCGAGGACACCTACCTGGAAGTGCTGCCCCAGGGCTCGTCCAAAGGCGCGGCGCTGCAGTGGATGGCCCGCCACCTGGGGATCCCGCTGGAGCAGGTGGTGGCCGTGGGCGACAACCTCAACGATCTGGAGATGATCCAGGTGGCGGGGCTGGGCGTGGCCATGGGCAACGCGCCCGCCGATCTGAAGGCCGCGGCGGACGTGGTCACCGCCTCCAACGACGAGGAGGGGCTGGCGGAGGTCATCGAGCGGTGTGTGCTGCAGGGCACAGGACAGGACACGGCGCCGCCGCAGCCCGGGGCTGCGGCGGGATCCTGAAGGAGGGGGAAATATGCGCAGAGGGGCAGCACTGCTGGCCGTCATCCTGGGGGTGCTGACGCTGGCGGGCACCGCCGCCACCGCCCCGGCCCCCCGCCTGGTGGTGTACTCGGCGCTGCCGGACCTGGAGACGTCGCTGATCCACCGGGAGTTCACCCGCCGCACCGGCATCCAGGTGGACGCCCTGGTGGTCCCCGCGGCGGGCACGCTGCAGGCGCGGATCCGCACCGAGAAGGACCGCCCGCGGGCCGACGTGTTCGTGGGGGGATCCCGGGACTTCCACATCCCGCTGGCCCGGGAGGGGCTGCTGCTGCCGTACCGGTCGCCGGTGGCGGCCCAGGCCAAGATCAACCCGGCCTACCTGGACCCCGACGGCTACTGGCACGGGTGGTACCTGGGGGCTCTGGCCATCATCGTCAACACCGAGCGGTTCGAGCGGGAGCTGGCGCCCCGCGGCGTGCGCAAGCCCGCCACGTGGGACGACCTGATCCGGCCCGAGTTCCGCGGCCACTTTGTGATGCCCAGCCCCGTCACCACCGGGGGAGGGTACATCTTCGTGGCGGCCCAGATCTTCCGGCTGGGCGAGGAGCGCGCGTGGGCGTACCTGAGGGCCCTCAACGCCAACGCCTCCCAGTACACCCCCACCGCGCCGGGGACCATCACCCTGCTGGAGCGGGGAGAGGCCATCGTGGGGATGATGTGGGCCCACGAGGCCATCGGCGCCCGGGTGCTGCGGGCCGCCCCCCTGGAGGTGACGGTGCCGCCGGACACCGGCTATGAGGTGGGCGCGGTGTCCATCGTCAAGGGCGGCCCCAACCCCGAGGGCGCCAAGGCCTACGTGGACTTCCTGATGACCCGGGTGCCCCAGGACATCAACGCCCGCTACGGATTCCGCTACCCCGTGCGGGCGGACGTCCCCGTGCCCATGGGGGCCACGCCGTTCGAGCAGCTGAAGTTCGTCGCCTACGACCTGGACTGGGCGATCCAGAACCAGGCGCGCGTCCGCGAGCGGTGGACGCGGGAGATCGGCCGGTAGAGGGCCGGGCGGGCCGGCGTCTGCTGTGCGGGACGCCGGCCCGCCCGTTGCCCGATGTGTGAGACGAGGTGGAGTGCGTGGCTGTCCTGCGCTGGCAGGAGGTCCGCCGACAGGCCGCCGACCCGGGGCTGCTGCTGATGCTGCTGGGCACGGCCGTCGCGCTGGGGGCGTTCGTCCTGTACCCGGCGCTGCGGGTGCTCACCTACCCGACCCTCAGAGACTACCTGGGGATTCCCCACAGCCTGCGCTGGCTGCAGGCGGCGCGCAACAGCCTGATCATGATGGTCCTGTCCACCGCCACCGCCACGGGGGTGGGCCTGATCTTCGCCTTCGCCGTCACCCGGGAGGATATGCCGGGGCGGCGGCTGTTCCGGACGCTGGCGCTGCTGCCGCTGTTCGCCCCGCCGTTCATGGTGGCCTTCGCCTACATCCTCCTGTTCGGCCGCCAGGGGCTGATCACCCGCGGCCTGCTGGGGCTGGACGTGAACATCTTCGGCTGGCCGGGCCTGTGGCTGGTGCAGACGGTGGCGTTCTTCCCCCTGGCCATGCTGATCATCGCCGGCGTGCTGGAGTCCATCGCCCCCAGCCTGGAGCAGGCGGCCCGCAACCTGGGGGCGGACGAGTGGGCCGCGCTGCGCAGCGTCACCCTGGCCCTGGCGCGGCCCGGGGTGGCCGGGGCCATGCTGGTGGTCGCCATCTCCGTCCTGGCCGACTTCGGCAACGCCGTCCTCATCGCCGGGGGCTTTCCGCTGCTGGCCACCGAGGCGTGGTTCCGCATGGAGGGGATGGGCGACCTGACGGGGGCGGCGGTGGTGGTGGCGATGCTGCTGGTGCCGACCACGGCGCTGTTCTTCCTGGAGCGGTACTGGGTCAGCCGGCGGCTGTACGTGACCGTGACCGGCCGCGGCACGCGGCTGGACCGCCCGCCCCTGCCGGCGCCGCTGCGGGCGGCCCTGGTGGCGGTGTGCGCCCTGGTCAGCCTGCTGGTGGTCCTGGTGTACCTGGGAGTGGTGGCCGGGGCGTTCACGGCCGTGTGGGGGCGGGACTGGTCGCTGACGTTCGACCACTGGCACCTGGCCTGGGAGCGCGCCGGCACGCTGCTGACCAGCCTGAAGATCGGCGCCCTGGCCGGAGCCATCACGGCCGTGGTGGGGGTGGTGGCCGCCTTCCTCACGTCCCGGGCCGTCCCCCTGCGCCGCGCCCTGGACTTCCTGGCGGTCCTGCCGGGGGCGATGCCCGGCGTCTTCGTGGGCGTGGGGTTCGTGCTGGCCTTCAACCGCACCCCCCTGGGCGGCACGCCCTGGCTGGTGGCCCTGGCGCTGGCCTTCTGGCACCTGCCCATGGGCTATCAGGCGGCGGCGGCGCGGCTGCGGCAGATCGAGCGGGCCATCGAGGAGGCCGCCATGAACCTCGGCGCCGGCGGCGTGCGGGTCCTGCTGGACGTGTACGTGCCGCTGCTGCTGCGCGGGCTGGTGGAGGCGTTCGCCGTCTCGTTCATCCGGGCGGTGACCAACGTCAGCATCGTGGTCTTCCTGGTGGCGCCGGGAACGATGGTGGCCACCTTCGTCATCCTGGGGCTGATCCAGAGCAACACCTGGGGTGCCGCCGCGGCGCTGACCACCATGCTGCTGGCGGTCACCTTCGCCGCCGTGGGGCTGACCGGCCTCGCGGTGGGCCGGGCGCTGCGGGGCCAGCCGGTGGGGTGAAGCGATGGCGCGGGTGCGGCTGGAGGGCGTGAGCAAGCGCTTCGGCTCCACGGTGGCCGTGCGCGACGTGACCCTGGACGTCCCCGAAGGCTGCTTCTTCACCCTGCTGGGGCCCAGCGGGTGCGGCAAGACCACCACCCTGCGCATCGTGGCGGGGTTCCACCTGCCCGATCAGGGGGAGGTGTACATCGACGAGCAGCGGGTGACCCATCTCCCGCCCCACCGGCGGCGGACCGCCATGGTGTTCCAGGAGTACGCCCTGTTCCCGCACATGACCGTCTTCGAGAACGTGGCCTACGGCCTGCGGATGCGCCGCGTGCCCGAGGACCAGGTGCGGGCCCGGGTGGCCGCCGCCCTGGAGCTGGTGGGCCTCCCCGGACTGGGGCGCGCGTTTCCCTCCCAGCTGTCCGGCGGCCAGCAGCAGCGGGTCGCCCTGGCCCGGGCGCTGGTGGTGGAGCCCGACGTGCTGCTGCTGGACGAACCGCTGAGTAACCTGGACGCCAAGCTGCGGGTGCGGGTCCGGGGGGAGATCCGCCAGCTGCAGCGCCAGCTGGGCAAGACGGTCCTGTATGTGACCCACGACCAGGAGGAAGCCCTGGCCATCTCGGACCGCATCGCGGTCATGGAGGCGGGGCGCGTCCTGCAGGTGGGCACCCCGGTGGAGATCTACCACCGGCCCGCCCACCGGTTCGTGGCCGACTTTGTGGGCCTGGCGAACTTCCTCGACGGGGAGGTGATCGGTCCCGACGCCGTCCGCTGCGCGGGCGTGGTGGTCCGGCTGCGCGGGGACGGACTGTCGCCGGGGCGCGTGACGGTGATGCTGCGGCCCGAGGCCCTGCGCCTGCACCGCCAGCCGCCGCCGTCGGGAACCGTCCTGCCGGGCCGCATCACCGCCAGTAGCTTCCTGGGCACCCTGGCCCGGTACTGGGTGGCGGCCGGCGGGATCACCTGGATCGTGGACGTGCCGGCGCCGGGCGAGACGGTCTACGAAGGGGAGGTGTTCCTGGAGATTCCCCCGGAGCGGGTGCACGTGCTCCGGGACGACACCGCCAGCGCCTAATCGCATCAGGGAGGAGGGCGACCGATGGGCAAGTGGCAGCTGCCGCCGCCGGGCGGCCACATGGACAAACGCACCGGCATCTACCTGCAGACCATGACCATGCGCGATGTGGAAGAACGCCTGAAGACCAACGACGTGCTGATCGTGCCGCTGGGATCTACCGAAGCCCACGGCCCCAACGCGCCCCTGGGGGAGGACATCTTCCTGGTGACGCGCATGGCCGAGCTCGTGGCCGAGCGCACCGGGTGCACCGTCAGCGAGCCGCTGTGGTTCGGCTCGCACCCCTACCACCACATCGGCATGCCGGGCACCGTGCCGATTCCCGAAGACGTCTTCACCGCCTTCGTGCGGGCCATGATCGCCGGCTTCTGGAACATGGGGTTCCGCAAGCAGATCCTGCTCAACGGCCACGGCCAGGAGTACGTGATCCCCACCGCCATCCACCAGTTCGCCAAGCGCTACCGGGTGCCGGCGCTGATCGTGAACGTGAACTGGTACCACGCCATCCCCGACCACTTCCGGCTGCGGGCGGAGGGCGGACCGTACGAGACCCCGTTCATCCACGCCGACGAGGTGGAGACCAGCTGGTGCCTGGCCCTGTTTCCGGAACTGATGAAGCAGGAGTGGGCGGTGGACAACACGCCGTTCGGCTTCCTGCCCGAAGGGCACGTGGACAAGGCCGGCAACCTCCTGCGGCGGCCCATCGCCTGGTACGGCCACGTGGGCGCCGGACCCATCGAAGTGAAAGCCTATCTGGAGGGGGTCGTGGGCCGGCCCACCCTGGCCCGGGCCGAGAAGGCCCTGCCGGGGGTGGAGGCCCTGCTGGACTACCTGGAGCGGCTGGTCACCGACATCCTGCAGAAGTTCCCGCCCGGCCAGCTGCCTCCCGCGCACCTGCTGACCGAGCGGGACGAGAGGGAGCTGGAGGAGATCCTCAAGGGGCCCGCCCGCGGGGGGAAGAGCATCTACAGCCTGGGGTGGCCGCCGTAGGGAGGAGAGCAACGGGATCGGGGATCCGGAATCTGGGATGAGGGAGTGGGGATCCGGGGACCGGTCCGCCGACAGCCGCTGGTCCCGGGTCCCGGATGACCGACGCCGGCAGAGGCCGTGAAGATCAGCCTGGTGATCTCCGTCGAGGAGACCTCGTTCGCCGCCGTGGCGGCGCAGGCGGACTGGGCCCGGGCCATCGAGCGGGCAGCCGCGCTGGGCTACGACGGGGTGGAGCTGGCAGTGCGCGACCCCCAGGCGGTGGATGCCGACGCGCTGTGGGAGCGCACGCGCCAGGCCGGCCTCACCGTCCCCGCCCTGGGCACCGGGCAGGCCTACCTGGCCGACGGGCTGAGCCTCACCGCCCGGGATCCCGACATCCGCCGGCGGGCCGTGGAGCGCCTGCGGGCGCACCTTGACCTGGCGGCCCGGTGGGGGGCTCTGGTGATCGTGGGCCTGGTGCGCGGGCGGATCGAGGATGGGCGGGAGAGCGCCGACCGCCGCCTGGAGGAGGCGCTACAGCGCCTGCTGCCCGACGCCGAGCGGCTGGGGGTGCGACTGGCCATCGAGCCCATCAACCGGTACGAGACCGACTACCTGGCCACGGTGGGCGAGGTCCTGCAGCTCCTGGACCGGGTCAGGTCGCCCCGGGTGGGGGTGCTGGCCGACACCTTCCACATGAACATCGAGGAGGTCTCCATCGAGGATGCCCTGCGCCACGGCCGGGACCGGCTGTTCCACGTCCACGTGGCCGACAGCAACCGGCGGGCGCCGGGGTGGGGGCACCTGGACTTCCGGAGGATCCTGGGCGTGCTGGAGGAGATCGGGTACGGCGGGTTTCTGTCGGCGGAGATCCTGCCCCTGCCCGATCCGGAGCAGGCGGCGGCGCAGGCGGTGCGCTACCTGCGGGCCCTGCGCGCGACCGCACCATCCTGAAGGAGGGGAGACGATGAGACGGATCGTGGTGGCGGTTCTGGCCGTGCTGCTGGCGTCGCTGGCCGGGCACGCGGCGCCGGCGGGGAAGGTGACGGTGCTGTGCAGTCCCAACGTGGAGTGGTGCGACCTGATCCGGGCCGAATTTCCCAAGGCCACGGGCATCGCGCTGGAGTTCGTGCGCCTCAGTTCCGGCGAGGCCCTGGCCCGGCTGCGGGCCGAGCGGGCCAACCCGGTGTTCGACGTGTGGTTCGGCGGCACCGGCGACCCGCACATCGTGGCCAACGAGGAGGGGCTGACCGAATTCTACCGGCCCCGGGCGTGGGCGGACCTGCGGCCCGAGCTGCGGGAGGCGGTGGCCGGCAAGTACATCCCGCTGTACGCCGGCATTCTGGGATGGGCCATCAATCCCTCGCTGCTGCGGGAGAAGAACATCCCCGAGCCCCGGCGGTGGGAGGACCTGGCCGACCCGCGGCTGCGGGGGCTGGTGGCGTATCCCAACCCCAACACCTCCGGGACCGGGTACACCATGCTGGCCACGGTGGTCCAGCTGTTCGGGGAGGAGAAGGCCTTTGATCTCCTCAAGCGGATCCACCGCAACGTGGCCCAGTACACCCGGGGAGGTGCCGATCCCGGCGTGCTGACCGGGCGCGGGGAGGTGGCGGTGGGCGTCACGTTCGTCCACGACGCGGTCCTGCAGGTGCTGCGGGGGTTCCCCATCACCTACGGGGCAGCCCGGGACGGCACCGGCTACGAGATCGGAGGGCTGAGCCTGGTCAAGGGTGCGCCCAACCGCAGTCACGGCATCACCTTCATCGAGTGGGCCCTCACCCCCGCCGCCCAGGCTCTGGCGGCGCAGGCGGGCTCCTACCAGATCCCGTCCAACTCCAAGACGCCGGTTCCGTCGGTGGCGCCGCGGTTTGAGGCGTTCAACGTGATCAAGTACGACTTCCTGAAGTACGGGAAGGCGTCGGTGCGGGACGGGCTGGTCAACCGGTGGACGAAGGAGGTCTTCCCCCTGCCCAAGTAGGGGGAGCGGTCCATGGCCCAGGTGCTGGTCGCTCCCGCCCGTCCGGCCGTCCGGGTCGTGCCGTCCCTGACGGCGTGGGGGGCGCTGGCGGCCCTGGCCGCCCTGGCCCTGCCGTGGGCGCGCGTGGGGCGCGACCTGGGGGTTTTCGTCCCGCAGACTCTCGGCCTGGACCTGGTGGGACGGGACTGGCGGGTGGCCGTGGCGGTGGCAGCCGGGGCGCTGGCCGCAGTCGCCGGCGGCGCCCCGCTGCCCCTGGCCGCCCGCGGGCGGGCGGCACTCATCCTGGCCGCGGTCGGGCTGGCCGCGACGGCCCTCGCGGTGGGGCAGCGGGGTGCGCCCATGGGGCCGGCGGCCTGGGCGGCGATCCTGGGCTACCTGGCCCTGGCCGGCGCCGCGCTGTCCGCGGCGGGATACCTCCACGCCGACCCGTTCATCGCCGTCGGGATCCTCTGGGCGTGGGGGTTCGTGGCGGCGTTCATCGTGTACCCGCTGGTGGCCGTGCTGCAGGCCAGCGTGGTGGTGCGCGGACATCTCACCCTGGAGGTGGTCCGGGAGACGGTCCGCTCGCCGATCTTCCTGATGGTCAACAACCCCGCCACCCCCGTCCACGAAGGACGCCTGGCGGCCGGGGTGGGCGCGGCGGCCGGCACCGCGGCCGCCCTGGCCGCCGCAGGGTTGCGCCGCGGCGGCCGGACCGCGCTGGCCTGGGGGCTGCGGGCGGGGGTGGGCGTGGGGGCGCTGGCGGCGCTGTACCTGGGGTTCGGGGCGGTGCGCAACAGCGTCCTGCTGGCGGTGGTGGTCAGCACCATCTCCACCGGGCTGGGCTTTCTGTTTGCCCTGCTGGCCGAGCGATCCCGGCTGCCGCTGCGCCGGCTGTTCGGACCTGTGTCCATCCTGCCGATCATCACGCCGCCGTTCGTCCTGGGGCTGGCCATCATCTACCTGTTCGGGCGGCGGGGGTTCATCACGCACCGGGTGCTGGGGCTGTCCACCGCGGCGTTCTTCGGCCCCCTGGGGGTGGCGCTGGCCCAGATCCTGGCCTACACCCCCATCGCCTTCCTGGTCCTGCAGGGGGTGGTGCGGGCGCTGGACATCTCGCAGGAGGAGGCCGCCGAGACCCTGGGCGCTCCCCGCTGGCACGTCCTGCGCACGGTGATCTGGCCGCTGGCGCGCCCGGGGCTGGCCAACGCCTTCCTGCTGGTGGCCATCGAGAGCCTGGCCGACTTCGGCAACCCCATCGTGGTGGGAGGCGACAAGCCCTACCTGGCCACCGAGGTGTTCTTCTCCCTGGTGGGCCGGTACAACCCCCACGAAGCGGCGGTGTTCGGCGCGACGCTGCTCCTGATGACGTTTGCCATCTTCTTCCTCCAGCAGCGGTGGATCGGGCGGGCTGGCTACGTCACCGTGACCGGGCGCCCCACCGCCGGATACCGGCGGCCCCTGCCGGCGGGTCTGGAGTACGGCGGCAACGCCCTGTTCCTCCTGTGGATCCTGCTGACCGCGGTGCTGTACGGCTCGGTGGCCGTGGGCAGCCTCACCAAGTTGTGGGGGTTTGACTATACCCTGACGGCCGCCCACTACCGGGGACTGTCGCCCACCGGGTGGGCGGTGTTCCGCACGTCCGCGGTGCTGGCGGCGATCGCCGCCGTCCCCTCCACGGCGGTCGGGTTCGGGATCGGCTATCTCGTGACCCGCTATGCGTTTGTGGGCCGGCGGGCCCTGGAGGTGGCGTCGATGCTGTCCTTCGCCACGCCCGGCACCGTGATGGGGATCGGCTACATCCTGGCCTTCAACCAGGGCCCTCTGCTGCTGACCGGCACCGAGCTCATCATTATCCTGGCGTTCGTATTCCGCAACATGCCGGTGGCGCTGCGGGCGGGGGTGGCGGCGGTCCTGCAGATCGACCGGTCCCTGGAAGAAGCCTCCACCGTCCTGGCGGCCGGCGCGGCGACCACCCTCCGACGGGTGGTGGTGCCGCTGGTGTGGCCGGCCCTGCTGGCGGGCGCGGTGTTCAGCTTCGTCCGGGCGATGACCGCCATCAGCCAGGTCATCTTCCTGATCACGCCGCGCACCAACCTGGCCACCACCCAGATTCTCTCCTACGTGAACTACGGCACCGTGGGCCTGGCCGCCGCCCTGTCGTGGGTGCTGGTGGTCTTCATGGCGGCCGTCATCGTGGCCCTGTACCTGGCGACCCAGCGGCTGGGCGCGCGCCACGTGGGGGTGGTGCCGACCCTGTGAGGGAGATGCCGTGACAGCCACAGACCAGGCCGTCCGCGTCCGCCTGGACGGGGTGACCAAGACATTCGGCCCGGTGGTGGCGGTGGACCGGGTGACCCTGGACATCCCGCCGGGGCGTCTGGTCACGCTCCTGGGCCCGTCGGGGTGCGGGAAGACCACCACCCTGCGGATCATCGCGGGGCTGGAGAAGCCCACCGCGGGGCGCGTGTACATCGGCGAGGAGGACGTCACCCCGCTGCCGGCGGCCAGCCGGGGAGTGACCCTGGTCTTCCAGGCCTACGCCCTGTTCCCGCACCTCACGGTCTTCGAGAACGTCGCCTACGGCCTGCGGGTACGGCGCCTGCCCGAGTCCGAGATCCGCCGGCGGGTGGCGGAGGCGATGGCCCTGGTGGGACTGCCAGGGCTGGAAGACCGCTACCCGGCCCAGCTGTCCGGCGGCCAGCAGCAGCGGGTGGCGGTGGCCCGGGCCCTGGTGATGCAGCCCCGCGTGCTGCTGTTCGACGAGCCGCTGTCTAACCTGGACGCCAAGCTGCGCAAGCGGGTGCGGGCGGAGATCCGCGACCTGCAGCGGCGGCTGGGCATCACCACCATCTATGTCACCCACGACCAGGCCGAGGCCCTGGCCCTGTCGGACGTGGTGGTGGTGATGAACCAGGGAAAGGTGGAGCAGGTGGGCACGCCCGAGGAGCTGTACCGGCGGCCGGCCAGCCGCTTTGTGGCCGACTTCATCGGAGAGGCCAACCTCCTGCCCGGCCACTACCACGACGGCCAGGTGACCCTGGGGCCGTACCGCTTCGCCTTCCGGCAGGAGGGCGCACCGTCCGGGGCGGTCACAGTGATGGTCCGCCCGGAAGCGGTCGCCATCGCCACCGACGGGGAGGGCCTGCCCGGCCGGGTGCGGGCGGGGTTCTTCATGGGCATGACGCTGGAGTACCTGGTCGAGACCCTCCTGGGCGAGGTGACGGCGGTCGAGCCGCTGTCCGAGCGGGGCCTGCTGCCGCCGGGGACGTCGGTGGTCCTGCGGATGAGGCCGGCGGGTGTGTACCTGCTGCCGGGGGAGGATAGACCGTGAGGCGCGGTGCGCGGGCGCGGACCAGGGGCCCGTCGGCCGGACAGCAGGGCCCCCTGGGTGCACCAGGGAGGGTGGCCGGCCGCACGGCCGGGGGCGCGGCGTTCTCCCCCGACGCGTTTCTTCCCCCCGCAGCCGTCGCCCGCATCACCGACGTCCGCATTCAGCGGCCGCAGGTGGTGGAGGAGGAGGCCGCCGCCCGGCGGCGGCGGGAGCAGATCGCGCCCGACGGGCGCCTGGTCCTGCTGGCCGCCGACCACCCGGCGCGCGGCGTCCTGCGGGCCGGGGCGGACCCGCTGGCCATGGGCAGCCGCCGGGCGCTGCTGGCCCGCATCCTCCGGGTCCTGATCGGCCGGGCGGACGGCGTGATGGCCACCCCGGACATCCTGGAGGAGCTGATGATCCTCCAGCGGCTCGACAAGGAGCGCGGCGGGCCGGGCTTTCTGGACCACAAGGTGCTGGTCGGGTGCATGAACCGGGGCGGGCTGCACGGCAGCGCCTTCGAGCTGGACGACCGCATGACGGCCTTCACCCCCGAGCGCATCGCCTCCCTGGGGCTGGACGGGGCCAAGGTCATGGTGCGGGTGGACCTCTCCGATCCGGCCACCCTGCGGACCCTGGAGGCCTGCGCCCGGGCGGTGACCGCCTGCCACCAGCGGGGGCTGCCGGTGTTCCTGGAGGTGATGATGGTCGCCCGCGGCCGGGAGGGCTACCACGTGGTCCGGACGCCGGAAGCGCTGGTGACGGTGGTGAACATCGCCACCGGTCTGGGGGCCTCCTCTGCGCGGACGTGGCTGAAGGTGCCCTACTGCCCGCAGTTCGAGCGGGTGGCGGAGGCCACCACGTGCCCCCTGCTGCTGCTGGGCGGCGAGACGCGGGGGGCGCCGGGTCCCCTGCTGGAGGAGGTGGCCGCGGCGATGCGGGCCGGCCCGTCGGTGCGGGGAGTCCTGGTGGGCCGCAGCCTCACCTACCCCGGTCCCGAAGACCCCTACGCCGCCGCCGAGGCCCTGTGGGCGGTGGTGCACGAGAAGGCCTCGGTGGACGAGGCCCTGGCGAGGATGGCGGAGGCCCGCGGGCGCCATATGGACCGCTTCGCCCACCTGGCGGCGACCTAGCCGTGGCCGCCCGACCTCAGAGGGAAGGAGGGACGACGGTGCTGCGGTTTTCCGCGAACCTGACCATGCTGTTCACCGAGCGCCCGTTCCTGGAGCGCTTCGAAGCTGCCGCCCGCGCCGGGTTCCGGGCGGTGGAGTACATGTTCCCCTACCAGGAGGACACCGACGCCATCGCCCGCGCCCTGCGGGAGCTGCGGCTGGAGCAGGTCCTGTTCAACCTGCCGGCCGGAGACTGGGCCCGGGGCGACCGGGGGATCGCCACCGACCCCGCCCGGCGCGCCGAGTTCCGGGAGGGGGTGGAGCGGGCGGTGGACCTGGCGCGCCGGTTCGGCTGCCGGCGCCTGAACTGCCTGGTGGGCCGCCGGCTGGCCGAGGTCCCCGCCGACGAGCAGTGGCGGTGCCTGGTGGACAACCTGCGGCATGCGGCCCAGGCGCTGGCGCCCCACGGCATCACGCTGCTGGTGGAGCCCATCAACACCTACGACATCCCCGAGTTCTTCCTGACCACCTCCGCCCAGGCCATCCGCCTGCTGGACGAGGTGGGCGCGCCCAACGCGGCGTTGCAGTACGACGTCTACCACATGCAGCGCATGGAGGGGAACCTCGTGCACACCCTGCGCCGCCTGCACGGGCGCATCGGCCACGTGCAGGTGGCCGACTCCCCGGACCGCCACGAGCCCGGCACCGGCGAGATCCACTACCCGTACGTGCTGCGCCAGCTGGAGGCGCTGGGCTATGCGGGATTCGTGGGGCTGGAGTACCGGCCCAGCCGGACCACGGAGGAGAGCCTGGGGTGGATCGAAGCGATGGGGTTCAGCCGGGGCTGACGCTCCGGCCAGCGGGCCCCCCGCCGCCCGGGCCCCGGCGGCGCCGGGCCGGGGGTGCGCGGGCGGCCGGGACGGCGATGCCAGGACTCCCCACGGGGGGAGGCAGAACTCCAGCAGAGGAGGTGAGGAGGGTGGCCATCATGCGTGGGATAGCCGCGGCCGGTCTGGTGCTGGCGCTGCTGGTGCTCGCTCCGGCCTATGCACAGCAGGCGGTGACCCTCACCGCCTGGACCATCGGTCCGGACAACCCGTCGGTGACCCGCTTTTCCAACCTGCAGGCGGCGGCGGAGCGGCTCAACGCCGACCTGCGGCGGGAGGGCGCGGGGGTCCAGGTCAAGGTGGAGGGGTTCTTCGATACGACCGACTGGGATCCGTTCCTGCGCCGGGTCCTGCTGGCGTTCCAGGGCGGGAACCCTCCCGACATCATCCAGGCGTCGCACCCGCTGACCACCACCTGGGCGGCGGCCGGGTACATCATCGCCCTGGACGACCAGATCCCCCGCTACCGGCAGTTCGCCGACGTGGTGGAGTCCCTGTGGGACGCGGTGCGCTACCGCGGCAAGATCTACGGCATCCCCCAGGACACCGAAGCGCGCCCCCTGTACTTCAACAAGACGCTGCTCCGGCAGCTGGGGTGGACCGACCAGCAGATCGCCGCCCTGCCCCAGCGCATCGTCCGGGGCGAGTTCACCTGGGAGGACGTGCTGGCCACCGCCCGGGAGGCCGTGCAGAAGAAGGTCGTGGAATCCGGCAAGGGCTACTACCACCGGCCGCGCCCGGGCCCGGACTTCCTGCAGTGGTACCGGTCCTTCGGGGGACGCGACTTTGACGCCGCCAGCGGCAAGCTGGTCTTCACCCGGGAGGCGGCCCTGCGCTACTTCCGCTGGCTGCGCGCGGCCGTGGACGCCGGGGTGCTGGAACGCAACCGGCTGGACGGCGACTGGAACCGCTTCCACCAGACCGTCACCGACGGCAAGGTGCTGTTCTTCTCAGGCGGGACGTGGAACTGGGCCGAGTGGGAGCAGCAGTGGGTGACCCGCAAGGGCGGACAGGAGTGGCTGTTCGCCAACTTCGGCTTCGCCCCCCACCCCACCTGGCGGCAGGGCGGGCGGCCCATCACCCTCTCCCAGCCCCAGGCCTACATGGTTTCCTCCGCGTCCAAGAACAAGGCGCTGGCGGTGCGGCTGCTGGCCTACACCACGGTACCGGACCTGGACGCCAAGCACGCGGTGGGCAGCGCCCACCTGCCGGTGCTGAAGACCACCGCCCGGCTGATCGGCGACCGCTTCCTGAAGGAGGTGAGCTACCTGCTCACCTACACCTCTTTCCAGCCGCCCCATCCCGACCTGCCCCGCTGGAATGACGCCCTGTTCCGGGGCGTCTCGGCGGTGGAGTCCGGGCAGGTGACGCCCGAGCAGGCGGTGGAGGTGGTGGCCACCGAGATGCAGCGGGCCCTGCGGGACCAGATCATCGTCGAGTAACCCGGGCGGGTGCGGGCAATTCCGCACCCGCTCCCTCGCCCCATGGCGGAGTCGGACCGGATCGCAGCCCAGGCGGAGGCCGAGGTCGCACCCGCTCGGGTGGCCGCGGGGGCGCGGGTGGCGCGCGCGGCCACGCCGGCTCTGTTCCTGCTGCCGGCCGGCGTGCTGATCGCGCTGTTCTTCCTGGTGCCCGTGGCGACCACCCTGTACCTCTCCCTCACCGACATCTCCACCCTGACCTTCCGCCAGCCCCGGTGGGTGGGGCTGGCCAACTACCGGGACCTGCTCACGGATCCGTTTCTGCCCCGGATCCTGCTGAATACGGTCCGCTACGTGGTCCTGACGCTGCTGTTCAACGTCGGGATGGGGCTGACGCTGGCCGTGCTGACCACCGCCGTGCGGCCGGGGATCGGCAACCAGGCGCGGGCCCTGTGGCTGCTGCCCCGCATCCTGCCGCCGGTGGTGTACGTGCTGGTGTGGCAGGGGATCAGCCGGGAGGCACCGTACGGGCTGCTGGGCATCCTCACCGGCAGCTCCCGGGGGTGGATCACCAGCCATCCGTGGGCCACGGTGGTCCTGGCCAACGGGCTGGTGGGGGCGTCGTTCGGCATGCTGATCTTCACGTCGGCGATCCGGTCCATCTCCCCCGAGCTGTTCTACGCGGCGGCGGTGGACGGGGCCACCACCTGGCAGACGGTGCGGCGGGTGGTCCTGCCGCTCCTGCGCTGGCCCATCCTGTTCGTCACCGCCTACCAGACCCTGTCCCTGCTGACGTCCTTTGAGTACATCCTCCTGCTCACCGACGGCGGCCCGGGTTTTTACACCACCACCGTGTGGTCGCTGCACGCCTACAAGCTGGCCCTGTCCAATTACTACGGCAACGTCCAGTTCGGCCTGGGCGCCGCCATGGCCGCCGTCCTGGTCGTGGTCGGGGTGGTGGTGTCGGTGGTGTACCTGCGGGTGTTCAACTTCCGTCAGCTGGTGGGCGAGCCCAGGATCGAGGTGTCCTGATGCCCCTGCTGCCTCCCCGGTGGCGCCTGCTGGTGGCCGCTCTGGCCCTCCTGAGCCTGCCCATCGTCGCCGGGGTGCTGTGGCTGTTGCTGACCGGGTGGTTTGACCGGGTGCACGGCCTGCTGCCCGTGGGCGGGTGGTCGCCGGGAAACTGGCGGTTTCTGTGGCAGCCCGTGGGCGGCCGGCCGCCTCTGCGGGTCCCGCTGGTGAACTCCCTGGTCTTCGCCGTCGTGGTGGCCGGCCTGGAGGTGGTGGTGGCGTCCCTGGCCGCCTACGCCATCTCCCGGATGTCGTTTCCCGGACGGCGGGCGTTTCTGGGACTGGTCCTGGTCCTGCACGCCTTTCCGGCGGTGAGCCTGCTGATCGCCATCTTCTACATCCTGCGGCTGCTGGGACTGTTCGATACCCTGGTGGGGGTCATCCTGGTCAAGGTGGCCCTGGAGCTGCCGCTGGGGATCTGGCTGATGAAGGGCTTTTTCGACTACCTGTCCTGGGAGATCGAAATGGCCGCCCTGGTGGACGGCATGTCCCGGTGGGGCGTGTTCTGGCGGATCGCCCTGCCCCTGGTGCGGCCGGGACTGCTGGCCCTGGGCACCTTCGCGCTGCTGTCGGCGTGGGGCGAGTTCATCCTGCCGTTCACCCTGATCGTCAGCAGCCAGCGGTGGACCATGGCCATGTACATGCAGAGCTTCCTCAGCGAGGCGTTCACCGATTTCGGAATGATGGCCGCCGTGGGGCTGACCTACGCGGCCCCGGTGCTGGTCCTGTTCGTCCTGGGCCAGCGCTACCTGCTGAGCATCTACGCAGGGGGCGTCAAAGGGTGAAGGGCATCCGACTACGGTTGGAGCGGCTGAGCAAACGCTTTGGCCGGGTGGTGGCGGTGCACGCTCTGGACCTCGAGGTCGGGGCCGGGGAACTGGTGGCGTTTCTGGGACCCTCCGGATGCGGCAAGACCACCACGCTGTTGATGATCGCCGGCATCTACCAGCCCACCAGCGGAGCCATCTATTTTGACGACCGCCGGGTGGACCACCTGCACCCCCGGGACCGGGACGTGGGGATGGTCTTCCAGTCCTACGCCCTGTATCCCCACCTGACCCTGTTTGAGAACATCGCCTTCCCCTTGCGGCTGAAGCGGCTGCCCGCCGGCGAGGTGGCCGCCCGGGTCCGGCGCACCGCCGAGCTGCTCGGCATCGCACCCCTGCTGGACCGCTACCCCGCCCAGGTGTCCGGCGGCCAGCAGCAGCGGGCCGCGCTGGCCCGGGCCCTGGTCAAAGAGCCGCAGGTCCTCCTCCTGGACGAGCCGCTGTCCAACCTGGACGCCCAGATCCGGGTGCAGGCCCGGGGGGAAATCCGCCGGCTGCAGCAGGAGCTGGGGGTGACCACCATCCTGGTGACCCACGACCAGGCCGAGGCGCTGGCCATGGCCGATCGGGTGGCGGTGTTTTCCACGGGCCAGCTGCTCCAGGTGGCCTCTCCCGACGAGCTGTACCGCCGGCCCGCCACCACGTTCGTCGCGCGGTTTGTGGGCCACCCGCCCATGAACCTGCTGGACGGGACGTTCGCCGACGGCCAGTTCATCGCCGGGGGTCGCCGCCTGCCCCTGCCGGTGCGGATCCCGCCGGGCCCGGGATATCTGGGGGTACGGCCCGAGGACCTGCACCTTCAGGGGGACCTGGCGGGCCGGGTGGTCGTGGTGGAATCCCTGGGCCGCCAGGCGCTGGTGACGGTGGACCTGGACGGAGTGGAGCTGAAGGTCCTGGTGGACCAGGCCCGGCGCCCGGCGGTGGGAGCCCGGGTCGGCGTAGGGGTGGAGGTCGACCGGGTGCACCTCTTCGACGCGTCCGGCGTCCGGATCGGCCCATGACGCTGCCCGGGGGCCTGTTCTGGCGGGGCCGGCGGGTCCTGCTCAAGTACCACAAGCTGCTGTCGGGCACCGGCCGTCACCCGCCCAACAGCCTGTCCGCCCTGCGGGAAGTCCTGGACGGCGGAGCGGAGGTCATCGAGTTCGACATCCAGCCCCTGGCCGACGGGGACTACGCCGTGCTCCACGATGAGCGGCTGGAGTCTGAAACCACCGGATGGGGGCCGGTCCGGGCATGCGCGCGCGCGGACCTGAAGACGCTGCGCCTGCGCGGCTCCGACGAACCCCCGGCCACGCTGTCAGACGTGGTCGAGGTGCTGGCCGCCGTCCGGCGGCCGGTGAAGGTCCAGGTGGACTGCAAGGAGTGGCGGCCGTGGTCGGAAGAGCGCGCCCGACACCTCCTGGGGGCGCTGGAGCCCCTGCGGCGCGTCCCCGCCCTGCGCGTGGTGGTGGGCTGCTTGGGCGACTGGAACCTGCGGTTGCTGCACCGGCTGGATCCGACGGTGGCGGTGGGACTGGACTGGATGTTCTATCTGGACGGCCCTGCGGACGAGCACGCACGGCTGCCCACCCGCGTCAACGCCTACGGCTACCTGGACGATCACCCCCTGGGCTTCCGCCGGATCCTGCCCCCCGCTGCCTACCTGGCCGACCGGGTGGACAGCCTCTGCCGCCTGGTGGAGGGGGCGCAGGAGGTCTACCTGCGCAAGGAGTTCCTGCTGCAGGCGCTGGCCGACGGCTTTAACCCGGTCCCGTTCCTGCGGCAGCGCCTGGGCCGGCCCGTGGTGGTGGACGTCTGGACCCTCAACGAGGGGCCCGACAGTCAGAACGACCTGCGGGCGGTGCTGGAGGCCGGCGTGGACCAGGTCACTACCGACACCGCCGTCCAGCTGGCCGCCCGCGTGCCCCCATGAGCGCGTGGCTGCGGGCCGGGCGTCTGCTGGTGATCGCCCACCGGGGGGCGTCGGCCGCAGCGCCGGAGAACACCCTGGCGGCGTTCCGGCGGGCGGCCGACGACGGCGCCGACGGCATCGAGCTGGACGTGCGCGCCACCTCCGACGGCCATCTGGTCGTCCTCCACGACGCCGACGTCTCCCGGACCACCGACGGCGCCGGTGCGGTGGCCGCGCTGACCCTGGCCCAGCTGCGGCGGCTCGACGCCGGGTCGTGGTTCGGCCCGGCGTTTGCCGGAGAGCGGGTGCCCCTGCTGGAGGAGGTCCTGGGGTGGGCCCGCGGCCGCCTGCTGGTGGACGTGGAGGTCAAAGCGGCCGGGCTGGAAGACGCCCTGGTGGAGGTGGTCCGCCGGACCGGGACGGCGGATCAGGTGCTGGTCTCCGCCTTCGATCCTCAGATTCTGGTGCGCACCCGCGAGCGGGCGCCAGACCTTCCTCTCGGCCTGCTGCAGGTCCTCCCCGATCCCGACGCGGCCGCCGCCCTGGGGGTGCCCGTGTGGCTGCCCGCGGTGGCCGCGCTCACCGACGGGCTTCTGCGGCGGTCCCGGGAGCGGGGACTGCGGGTCATCCCCTGGACGGCGCACACCGAAGCGGATCTGCGCCGCGCCGCCGCCCTCGGAGTGGACGGGATCATCGTGAACGACCCGGCGTGGGCCCGCCGGGTGCTCACTTCTCGGGTTCCACCAGCCCCTTGACGAACCACCGCTGCATGATCACCACCACCGCCACCGGCGGCAGCATGGCCAGCAGGGCCGTGGCCATGATCAGGGGCCAGTCCACCAGGGCCTCCCCCGTCCCGATCATGCGGGTGATGCCGATGACCACGGTCTCCATCTGCTGGCCGGTGGTGACCAGCAGGGGCCACAGGTACTGGTTCCACCCGTAGATGAACAGGATGACGAACAGGGCGGCCGTGGTGGTCGAGGACAGCGGCAGGGCCACGCTCCAGAAGAACCGCATGGGGGTCGCCCCATCCACCTTGGCGGCGTCCACCAGCTCGTCGGGGATGGTGAGGAAGAACTGGCGGAAGATCAGGGTGGCGGTGGCGGACGCGATCAGGGGGATGGTCAGGCCGGGAAACGTGTTGACCGGCCCCAGGTCGGCCACCACCTTGTAGGTGGGGATGATGCGGACCTCCACGGGCGGCATGAGGGTGATGAAGATCATCCAGAACAGGGCCATCCGCAGGGGGAACTCGAAGAACACCACCGCGAACGCCGACAGCAGGGAGATGGCGATCTTGCCGGTGGCAATGGTCAGGGCCATGATCAAGCTGTTGCGCATCATCCGCCGCACCGGGGGAGCCTGGACCCGCTCGCCGGTGCCGGTGCGCCACGCCCGCCCGTAGGTGTCGACCAGGTGGGGGCCCGGCCGCAGGCCCATCTCGCCCCGGGCCACGGTGCCCAGGTCGTGGGTGGACCCCACAAACGCCACGTAGACCGGGAAGGCGAAGACCATCACCCCCACCAGCAGCGTGAGGTGGG